>DAOWEX010000062.1:0-5754 GCA_030638265.1 Atribacterota bacterium | reverse complement strand
GAAATATTAGGTTATGATCCTTTATATATGGCCAACGAAGGAAAATTAGTGGCTTTTGTTTCTCCAGAAGTAGCTCCAGAGGTATTAAAAAAGATGAGAAGGAATAAATATGGTAAGGAATCAAAAATTATTGGAAGAGTAACTAAAAAGTCAGAAGGGAAAGTTTATCTTCGTACCACTATTGGGGGAAAAAGAATAGTGGATATGTTAACTGGGGAACAGTTGCCCCGGATATGCTGACGAGGAGGTATAAAAATATGAAAGCGAAAAAGGAAAGTGCTTATGTTAGATTGGCCCGAGAGACAATCGAAAATTATATAAAAAATGGAAAGATGATTTCTCCTCCGAATGATCTACCTGACGAGATAATTAACCAGAAGGCTGGAGTATTTGTTTCAATTAAAAAGTTTGGTAATTTGAAAGGGTGTATTGGAACTTTTATGCCTACCCAAGAAAATATAGCTTATGAGATTATAAGAAATGCTATTAGCGCTGCTGTTGATGACCCTCGTTTTTCTCCGGTAACAGTTTCTGAATTAAATAATCTAACTATTTCGGTAGATGTCCTATCTTCTTCCGAAGAAATTTCAAATATCTCAGAGCTTGATCCTAAAAAATATGGAGTAATTGTTAGTAGTGGTTATAAAAAAGGCTTGCTATTACCTGATTTAGAAGGTGTAGATACAGCAGAGGAACAGGTGGATATTGCAAAACGTAAAGCAGGTATTTATCCTGGTGAAAAAATAAAATTATATCGGTTTGAAGTGAAAAGATATTATTAATTAGTATTTAGTGAATAGTGAATAGTATTTAGTAAATAAAATATAGTGATGAGTAATTTGCAATAAGTAATAAGTTGCAGGTTAAGAGTTTTAGGTTTCGAGTTACAAGTTGCAAGTTACAAGTTTATAGAAGGAAAGTAGTAGCGTATTGCTTGCTATACTGACTGGTAGACTGGAGGACTGGGTGACCGGCAGACCGGTGAACTGGTAAACTGGTAAACCGGGTAACTGGCTAACTAAATACTAACGACTAGTTAAGAGGTGATTGATTAAATGAAAGAAGCTCTATTTTACGAATTAATCGACGAGGATAAAGGAATTATAAAATGTCTACTCTGTCCTAAAGGGTGCTTAATAAAGAAAGATCAAGTTGGGTTTTGTCGCTCTAGAAAAAATATAAATAATAAATTATATTCTTTAATTTATAGCAAGGTTTCTTCTTGTGGGTTTGATCCTATTGAAAAAAAACCCTTATATCATTTTTGCCCTGGAACATCAGTTCTTTCTTTAGGAACAGTAGGTTGTAGTTTTACCTGTTCTTTCTGTCAGAATTGGACCATTTCCCAGGGAAGCATAGAAAATGTTTCAGTAGAAGAATTATCTCCAGAAAGAGCAGTACAATTAACCCTTGATAATAATTCCCCGGGGATTGCTTATACCTATTCTGAACCTTTAATCTGGTACGAATATGTTCTCGATACCGCCAGATTAGCTAAAAAAAATAATTTAAAAAATATATTAGTTACTAATGGATTTATTAACCAAGAACCCCTCCTTAAACTTCTTCCTTTTATCGATGCCTTAAATATTGACCTTAAATCTTTTAGAAATTATTTTTTTCAAAAATACTGTCAGGGGAGTCTTGCTCCTGTATTACGGACTATTGAAATTGCAAAATCTTATTCCCATATAGAGATTACCAATTTGATTATCCCTGGATTAAATGATAAAGAAGAAGAGATTAAAGAATTGGTAGATTGGGTTGCTTCCCATGGGGAGAATATACCTCTGCACTTTTCTCGTTATTTCCCTTGTTATAAGATGAACATTGAAGCAACACCAATTTCAACCCTATACGAGGCCAGAGCTATTGCTCAGAAAAAATTAAAATATGTATATGTAGGAAATATCTGGGATGAAGAAGCCAACGCTACCTACTGTGGTAATTGTAAAAAACTCTTAATCAAGCGAACAGGTTATAATATAATTAATCTGGGTCTTAATGAAAATGGAAAATGTAAATATTGTGGTGAACAAGTCGCCCATCTTTAGATACTAATAATTGTTTTTCGATAATTAAAAGTATAGAGGTATGAGATTGTCGTGTATTCTTATTCAACCTGGCACTCAAGTTGAGTGCCAGGTTACTACTAAATACTATTCACTATTTACTAACGACTAAACAAGGTATCTTAAATAAACATAGATTAGAGAGATGAAAAAATTAAGGACAACAAGAGGAAGGGCTACTTTGATAAAATACCAGAAAGGAATAGGCTGATTATTTTTTTCGGCAATATCAGCAACTATCAAGTTAGAAGCTGTACCTATTAGAGTACCGTTAGCCCCAACATTTGCCCCTAAAGCAAGTGCCCACCATAGTACAGCAAGGTTAGACCCAAGATGATGGGAAATATTTTTAATTATGGGGATGGCTAAGGCTATAATAGGGATGTTATCGAAGAAGGAGGACATGAAGGTAGATAATCCCAGGATGGTAAAACTTAAAAAGTTTAAATTTTTCCCTGAAAAAGTTAGGAGTTTAGAGGATATAATTTCAATTAAACCATTTTCTTCCAGAGTTCCAGCCAGGACATTTAAACCAATTAAAAAGAAAATTATCCTCCAATCGACTTTAGCATAAATTTCATCAGGCCTATCATGACTAACAAATAGTAATATTGTTGCCCCTAATAAATAGATTACTGCCAGGTTTAAATTAATTAAATGGGAAAAAAATGAAACTATAATGGTAATACTCAATATCAATACGGACTTTTTAAATAGAGGAAGGTTAGTAATAGCTTTTTTTTCATCAATTTTATCAAAATGGGAAATAATATCTTTTGGTATATTATATTCTTTAAAAGTATCTTTAAAAAGGTTAGTGAGATAGAATATATTTACTATTATAAGTATTATGGAAATAGGAGCCATATGGAAAATAAAATCATAGAAATTAAGTTTTGCAGCAGAACCTATCATTATATTAACTGGAGTCCCAATATAAGTAGCTAAACCACCAATATTGGCAAATATAATTTCAGAGATTAAAAAAGGTAAAGAAGATATTTCTAATATATTAGTGATAGCCAGAGTAATATTAGCCAAAAAGAGCAGGGTAGTAATTTCATCTAATATGGAGGAGAGAAAACCAGCTAACAAGGAGAGGGAGATTAAGAGGACTAAAGGGTTCCCTTTGCTGTATTTAGTAGCTTTTATAGCTAAATATTGAAATATTCCACTCTCTTTTGTTATTATAGTAAAGATCATCATTCCAATGATAATGCCTAATTTATTAAAATCTACATAAGTAATAGCTTGATCAAATTTTATTAAACCTAAGATGATGGCTAAAATTGCCCCAAAGAAGGCGGCAGTTGCCCGAATTCTACGATTGGTAAATATTAAAAAGTAAGTTATAATTAATATAATTAAACTCAGAATTAAATTAGTCATTTTTATTTATATCCTTAAATATATTTTTGATATAACTTTTTTCAATGGAATAAATTAAAGCGGGAATGATATTAGATTGAATAGTTTATATTTATCTTTTAAGCGAACAATACACTATTAAAAATTATAACATAAAATTTTTACTTGTGTACTGCAGAAAAAGAATATTTTAAGATGTAAAAATATATGCAAAAAAGGAGAAATAGGAAATGTTGGGAGATTTTCTATTTGGATCATTTTCTAAGAATATTGGAATTGATCTGGGAACTTCTACTACCTTAGTTTATGTCAAGGGTAAAGGTGTTGTTTTATATGAACCCTCGGTTGTTGCTCTTGAAGAAGGTAATGATAAAATATTAACCGTGGGGGAAGAAGCAAAAAGGATGGTGGGGCGAACTCCTCGAGGTTTGTTTATAGTTAGACCTTTAAAAGAGGGAGTGATAGCTGATTTTGAAGTAACTGCTGAAATGTTAAGGTTTTTTATTAGAAGGGTTCATATCCGTAATCGTTTTATAGGGCCTTCAATTATCATCTGTGTCCCTTCAGGAGTTACAGAAGTAGAAAAAAGGGCAGTGTCAGAAGTTGCTTATCAATGTGGAGCACGGAGAGTATTTTTAATAGATGAGCCCATAGCGGCGGCCATTGGAGTGGGGCTTCCTATATTTGAACCGATGGGGAATTTAGTAATTGATGTAGGAGGAGGAACAACTGAAGTGGCAGTTATCTCTTTGGGAGGAATAGTAGTAAGTGAATTAAGTCAGGTTGCTGGAGATTATATAAATACTACAATAGAAAAATATATTAAGCAAGCACAGAATTTATATATTGGTGAGTTGACTGCTGAAGAAATTAAACTTAATTTATCTATGAATAAATTAGATGAAGAGAATAAAAGTTATGAGATTAGGGGGAGGGACAGAATCACCGGTCTACCCAAGATAATTAATGTTTCTATTGATGAATTAAGAGAAGCTCTTTCCGAGCCCATAGGAATAATTGCTAATACAGTACGATTGACTTTGGAAAAGACACCGCCCGAATTAGTTGCTGATATTTTGGATAAAGGATTGATCATGACTGGTGGGGGTTCGCTTTTAGCGGGATTATCAGAGCTTTTACAAGAAGAAATAGGTATTCCCACTTTTATATCTCCCGAACCTGTGTACTGCATAATAAACGGTATAGGAAAAGTATTGGAGGATTTTAATTTTTACCAAAGAGTTTTAATTAAAACAGCCAAAGGAGTTTAGATTGAGGAAATTTTTATCTCGAAATAATCCTTTACTAATTTTTATTATATTAATTATTATAACCGTCTTTATAATGACTATAGATTACCATGGTAAGACGTATCTTAAATGGTTGGAAAGTATTGTGTTAAGAATATTTTCGCCCTTTAATCACAGAATAAGTTTAGTCACGGCTAATGTGAAAAATTATGTAGGTACAATAGCTAAATTTAAGAGAATGGAAGAAGAAAATAAAGAGTTGAGGGAGAAAATTGAAATAACACTTCAGGAAAATGCCATATTAAAAGAGAAATTGATAGCTTATGATAGATTGAAAAAATTATTAGAACTTAAGGAATCTTTTTCTTATGAAATGATTCCTTCTTTAGTAATTAGCCGGGAACCTGGAAATTGGTTTAATAGTGTAATTATTGATAGAGGAAGAGCAGATGGGGTGAAGGAGAATATGGCAGTAGCTACTTATTATGGTTTAGTCGGTCGGGTAGTTAGTGTTGATTCTCATACTGCAAAAGTACTGTTAATATTAGACCAACGTAGTGCTGTGGGAGGTATGATTCAGAGATCAAGAGATATCGGAGTGGTAAAGGGAAGTGAGAGTAATTATTGTTATATGGAATATCTTTCTCACGATGCCGATATAAAAGTAAATGATATTGTAATTACTTCAGGGTTGGGAAGTATTTTTCCTAAAGGAATTAAGATCGGAAGAGTAGTGGGTGTAGAAAAAGAAAAACATGCCTTATTTCAAGATGTATTAATTAGGCCAGAAGTAGATTTTACTAAGTTAGAAGAAGTTTTTGTAGTTAAAAAACCTGAGTAGAACTTGATTGGTGAATTAAGGAATAATGATAATAGGGGGGAATCGTTATTTATAAGGTAATAGAATTTAAAAATGGTTTAAGAATTGTAGTAGAAGAAATGCCTTTTATGAAATCAGTAGCAATTGTTTTTGGAGTAAGGGTTGGTTCAAGATATGAAGGACAAAAGCATCAAGGAATTTCTCATCTAATTGAACATATGCTATTTAAGGGGACTGATAAGAG
>DAOWEX010000078.1:0-3253 GCA_030638265.1 Atribacterota bacterium | reverse complement strand
TCTTAAAAAGAGCAAAGAATCTATCCTGATATTGTTCGAATAATCCCCAGTTATCCAGTTCTTCTTTTAGTTTAATTGCTTCGAGTTCTCCTTTTTCTACCAGTTTAAATAATTTTTCTATTTCCTCCCGAGCGGTTAAAGGAACTCCATCCCTGTCTTTAGCAATTATGGTCTGACCTATTTGATTTATACCTACAAATCCTTTTCTTTTAAAATCAGGTATCTGAGCCAAATAAACACTCCTAGCCATCATATCTAAGATAAATTTAGATAACGATACATCCCAGAGATCAGCAACTCCTTTAATAACAGCGCAAAGGGAATCTCCTTTTTTATCTATTTCATTATTAATATTTTCCGCTACTGTTAACAATGGACCTGAAACAAAGTTCATTTCATCAAGTTCTTTATTGACTTTGAATTTGTAAAGAATTCCAGCTAAATCTGGATATTCGTAAGCTAATGTTTCAAATGCTTTCTTGGCTTCTTTACTAAAACCTTCTATTCTAAAAATATAGGTAGGAGTAAGTAATTTTGGCTTATACCAACTGACTCTCCCTTCCCTCACCACAGTCTCAGGACCACTTTTCGTAAATTCAGAATATACCGGTTCGGTTAGAACATAATAGTGGATTACTGAAGAACCAAAAGTTGATATTAATTGTTTAGGTCTTCTTAAAATTTCAGTATGTTCAAAGACGTATCTTATTCTTTCGTCCATATCTTGCCAATCCTTTATGATAAAAATTTATATATAATATTTACATAAGTATTTTACCATTAAAAGGGTATTTTTGTCACCTTTAAAGTGGTTATTAAATTAGAAAAATATTGACAAAGATGTATAAAAGGCGTATATTATATGTGTATAAAGGAGGTAATTAGAAGGATGAGAAAAAGTAAAATAAATATCACCTTAGATAAAGATTTAATAGAATACGCTAAGATTTATGCTAAAAGAGAAAGAACTACTGTATCTGAGATTATAACCCAATTTATTTTAAATTTAAAACGCTCTAAAGAGGGTGATCCGACTGAAATAATACTTGCTGATACAGATTTTAGGGATAGTATTTTAGAAACTATTTCGAGAATTAGATCTGGAAAAATTAAATGGCATAAGTATGAAGAGATTTTCTGATGGAGCTTTTCTTTAGTGATGTTTTTGTAAAATCTTTAAAAAAGTACAGTTCTATAAAAAAGTCTATCAAAAAGAAAGTAGATATGATTACAGAAGGTCCTATTGCCTTAGGTGAACCACTTAAAGGGAATTTTAGAGGGTATTATAGTTGCCCAGTTAGAAAAAATTTTCTTATTATATATTTATATTGCAGTATATGTCGAAAAAAAGGTGATGATAAAATAGTCTTGTGTAGCGATTGTCATAAGTATTCAGATGATACTATTAAATTTGTTGACTTAGGTCCTCACGATCATACCTATGAAAAATAAAAGATTTAATTAATTTAATACAAAAAAGGGGGAGTTAGTATCCGTAAGATTATAATTGGCATTATGGGGGGAGGAGAAATAGTTAGTCCTGGAGATTATGAGGTTGCTCGCCATTTAGGTGTTTTAATTGCTAAAGAAGGATGGATTTTATTAAATGGAGGAAGAGCTTCAGGTATTATGGAGGCCTCTGCTCGAGGGGCAAAAGAAAATGGAGGATTAACTATTGGTATTTTGCCTGGTACAGATCCAGATTGGGCTTCAGAATATATTGATATTCCTATTTTAACAGGAATAGGTCTTGCTCGAAATTATGTAAATGTTTTAAGTAGTGTAGTAGTAGTAGCTCTTCCCGGGAGAACCGGGACAATTTCAGAGATTGCCTTAGCCTTGAATATTGGCAAGAAAGTAATTTCATTAAATTTTGACTTAGGCCCTTTATTTGAGAGATATGAAGAAAATAAGCAATTGATTTATGCTAAACAGCCGGAAGAAGTGGTAGATTTAATTAAAAAATTATTAGAAAGTAATTTTAATAAAGAAGTTGATAAATATGTCTAAAATATTAATGAAAGTAGATGGTTCCTGTTATCCTAATCCGGGGAATATGGGTATTGGAATAGTAATATATAAAGATGGAGAATTGGTAAAAAAGATAAGTGAAGCCATAGGTTATGGAACTAATAATATTGCTGAATATAAGGCTTTGATTCGAGGATTAGAAGAGATAAAAAAATTAAAACCGGAGAGGGCAGATATCTATTGTGATAGCCAGTTAGTAGTAAAGCAGTTAAATAAAAAATATAAAGTAAAAGATAAAGGAATGATTCCTTTATACCACAAAGTTAATGAGATTTGCTCGACCATTCCTGGTAAAATATATTTCATTTGGGATAGAAGAGATAATAATTCGATGGCTGATAGCTTAGCTAAAAAGGCACTGTTGGAAGAAGAGAGAAGTAAAAGAGATAGTGCTGCGAAAGATTTAAAGGTAGAAAGAAAGGGTGAATATTTTTTAGTAAGCGGGTCAAAGTCAGGAAAATCTTATAAAGTTGATATAAATATTTCTCAATGCGAATGTGCAGATTTTACCCAACGGGCCCAGAAATTAAAGATCGAATGTAAGCATATAATTGCAGTTAAGAAATTTTTACAAAAAGAGAAAAGGGAAGAAAAATTAAGAAATAGGCAAAAAATGAGGGTTTTAGTTCTTAGTCAAATGGTAAAACCGCAAGTATGGATAGAAACCTTTGATAAATTGAATCAGAAGGCAAAGCTTAATATTGAATTTATTATACCTGAAGGTGAAGAGAAAAAGTCTATTAAGAAATATTTCCAAGAGGCGGAAGTGGTAATAGGGGGAATCTTTGATCAGGAAGACCTTGACCAGGCTAAAAAATTAAAATTAATTCAGATTCCTTTCGCAGGAGTAGATAAGTTAGATTTTAGTTTATATAAAGATCGTCCAGATAAATATGTTTGTAATATTCATGCCAATAAGAGTGCAGTAGCTGAACATGCCTTTGCTTTTATTTTAGCATTAGCTAAGAATGTTGTCTCTTATGATAAGGATTTAAGAAGGGGTAAGTGGCACGGTTTTTCCACCAAGGAATCCACTATCCAACTTCAAGGTAGGAGTTTGGGTATAATAGGGTTAGGTTCAATTGGATGGGAAATCGCTAAAAGGGCAAAAAGTTTTGGAATGAAGATATTTGCCTTAAAGAGAAGGATCAATGAGAAAGATTTAGAAAAGAAGGAGATTCTGGAATTTTTAGGAGAAGAGAAAGATTTAGAAAAAGTGATA
>DAOWEX010000003.1:0-9057 GCA_030638265.1 Atribacterota bacterium | reverse complement strand
GGTTTCCTTAGGCATCTTGTAAGTAGCCATAAAATTATTAAAAACTTTAATATCCTCTTCTATCAACTGACTTAATTCATAGCGCAATTTTTCCGAAGAGCTTATAATTTTCTTAATATCTTCTTCTACATCTTCATATTTTTTCTTGCCTACAGTTAAATTGCCAACCATTGAAATTAAAGCTGCCCCCAGTGTACCAGCTAATGCAGCCACACTTCCTCCGCCAGGAGTTGGTGAATTAGAAGCTAACTCATCTAAAAAATTACTGACTTTTTTATCGATTAACATTAATTTACCTCCTTGATTTATTTAATTACCCTTGTCGTTATTTTTTACTTTTTTATTAAATCAGGATTTTCGTTTTTTATATAATCTATTAATTTACTTAAATCAACTGTATCAATTAATACTTTTCTTCCTTTCCATCCCTTCATAAAATAGACTAAAGATTTTTCTGGACCTTCTTTGACATCTATAGAATCTATCTCTTTAAAATTAAGTCTATCTTTTCTTTTCATTAAGAACAGTGTCGTGGTAGTTATCAATAGCCCGCTCTTATCAATAATTATTACAACTTTATTAGAAACAACTAACATAAAGAAGAATCCCAAAATTAATAAAATGCTTTGGCGGCTAATAGCTCCCCAAATTATTAAAATAATCCCCACTAATAAAGAAGATAATTCCATCCACTTCTTAGTCTCTTTAGGGTTATAAGTTTTAATCATTTTTCTCTCCTTCAGCCTAATTTAGTAACCTGGTTTACCAGTTGTCCAGTTTGCCGATTACCCGGTAACCATCAAGTAATTTAAAAAATAAAAGATGAAAATCTGTCCTATTTCTTTCTATCTATTTTTTATTTTTTTTAAGTCTTCCATTAAAAGCGGAATGACTTTAAATAAATCTCCTACAATTCCTAAGGCAGCAACTTTAAATATGGGTGCTTCAGGGTCCTTATTAATAGCAATAATTCTCTTGGAAGTTTGCATGCCCACTAAATGTTGGATAGCCCCGGAAATACCACAGGCAATATATAATTCAGGGGCTACTGTTTTCCCCGATTGACCAACTTGTTGATGATGAGGTAACCATCCTGCATCAATAATGGCTCGAGAACCGCCTACTGCTGCCTGTAAAATTTTAGCTAAATCTTTCACTAAATAAAGATTATCAGGTGAACCTAATCCTCTTCCTGCAGATACAATGATATCTGCTTCTTCCAAATTAGCCACTTCAGAAACTTCCTTTACTATTTTTAAAATTTTAGTCCGAATAGATAGAGGATTTAATTTTGCCTCTACTTCAACTACTTCCGGAGAGGATGAATTTGAACTAAATTGGAATTTTTTAAATACATTGGTTCTTACTGTGGCCATTTGAGGACGAGTATATTTACATAATATCTGGGCCATTATATTCCCCCCAAAAGCAGGTCGAGTCTGAAGCAGATATCCCTCTTCGGTAATATCTAAATCAGTACAATCGGCAGTCAGCCCAACTCGGAGCCGAGCAGCAACACGAGGAGCTAAATCCCTTCCAGTATTAGTTGCTCCAATTAATAAAATATTAGGTTTATATTGGGAAATAAGACTAACTAATGTCTGAGTATAAGCATCAGTAGTATATCTTTTTAAAACCTCGTTTTCGACTAAATAAATTTTATGAATTTCATAGGGAGTTAAATCTTTTATTAAATGAGAAACCTTGTCTCCTACCAATACTGCAACCAACTCTTGATTTAATTTATAGGCTAAATCTTTAGCTTTGCCCAGTAACTCCAAAGAAACAGGTTTTATTCTACCTTGATATTGTTCGATAAATACCCAAATTCCACGATAATTCGAGTAATCTTCATTACTCAATCTTTCTCTTTTAATAATAATAGCCCCGGTAGGACATAATTCTTGACACACCCCACACATAGTGCATCCTACCTCTATTATCGCCAATCTATCAATTATCGTTATCTGATTAAAGGGACATAGGTTAACACACTTTCCACATCCATTACATTTATTTTTATCTACTATTATTTCCGTCAAATTATATCATCCTTTCTTAAACTATCTTTTCTTGTTGTAAAAAGTTTACAATTTCCCGTGAAGCATCTTTAGGTTCAAGTTTTACCAACTTACCTTTTTGGTGTGGTTGGGGAGTAAATATATTTACTACTTGAGTGGGAGAACCATCGGCTCCCAACATTGTATAATTTGCATTTAAATCATTTGCCTTCATTATCTTAACTTCTTTTTTCTTGGCAGTTAAAATCCCTCTAATGCTCGGATAACGAGGTTCATTTAAAATTTTCAATACAGTAATTAATACTGGTAGTTTGCACTGAATAATTTCATAACCATCGTCTGTCTCTTTATGTAAAATTATTCTTTTTTTATCCTCAGGAATTTCTGCTTTTTTCACGTAGGTTATTTGAGGTATCCCTAATTGTTCAGCTAGCTCGGGGCCTACTTGAGCGGTATCTCCATCAATAGCCTGTTTACCACAAATAATTAAATCTGCTTTTAATTGTTTTATAACCAAGGATAGGGTATATGCAGTAGCTAAGGTATCAGATCCAGCAAAGTCTTTATCTGATATTAAAATTGCCTCATCTGCCCCCATAGCTAAACATTTCCTCAAAGCTTCCTCCGCTTGAGGAGGACCCATGGTGATAACAATTAATTCTCCTGAATATTTTTCTTTAATTCGTAAACCCTCTTCTACCGCATTTTCATCAAAAGGATTAACAATTGAAGGTACTCCTTCCCTTTTTAGGGTATGAGTTTTAGGATCAATCATTACCTCACTTATCTCTGGTACTTGTTTAATACAAGCTACAATTTTCACTTACCTCATCCTTTCTATAATATTCTTAAAACTTTTTTATAAGTGTTTTTAAATAATATTGCGGGGCAATTTTTTTGTTATTGATAGACAAAGCGCTTCCTCTGCTCAATTATAATTTAATCTTTTTTCTTACTCTTTAAATAGGCTTCAATAAAGCAATTTATTTCGCCATCCATAATTGACTGTAAATTTCCACTTTCTACTTCTGTTCTATGGTCTTTTACCATTTGATAGGGATGAAATACATAAGAACGTATCTGACTTCCCCAGGCAATGTCTTTCTTTTTCCCTCTAATCTCTTTTAAACCTTCGGCTTTTTCTTGTTGACAATGCTCAAATAACCTCGCTCGCAAAATCTTCATTGCAGTCATTTTGTTACTGTATTGAGATCTTTCATTTTGACATTGCACTACAATATTGGTAGGCAAATGGGTTATTCTTACTGCGGAATCAGTGGTGTTGACATGCTGCCCCCCTGCCCCTGTAGCTCGATAAGTATCTATCCTTAAATCTGATTCCTTAATCTCAATCTCTACTTCTTGATCAATTTCAGGGATAACTTCTACCGAGGCAAAAGAAGTGTGCCTTCTTCTATTAGCATCAAAAGGAGAAATCCTAACCAGACGATGTATTCCTTTTTCTGCTTTTAAATGTCCAAAGACATAGCTTCCATTAACGGTAAAAGTAACATTCTTTATCCCAGCTTCCTCACCCATTGATATCTCTACTATCTTTGCGATATACCCATTCTTCTCTGCCCACCTTAGATACATCCGTAGTAGCATCTCGGCCCAATCCTGAGATTCTGTACCACCAGCTCCTGGCCGAATAGTTACTATAGCATTATTAATATCATATTTACCATCAAATAAAAAAATTAATTCTTGTTTTTCGATATCTTTTTCAAAGGTCTTAACTTTTTGATCTATCTCTTCCCAAATTTCTTTCTTGTCCTCTTCCAGATTAAGTTCTAAGAGTATCACTATTTCTTCTAAGTTATTTTTTAACCCATTAAATTTACTTATAATATTTTTCAGTTCTTTTACTCTTTTTATAACTTCCTGAGCTTTCTCGTGATTAGACCAAAAAGATCTTTGAGACATTTCTTTTTCTAATTTATTTATCTCTCTTTCTTTTGTTGATAAGTCAAAGATAAGTCCCCATTTCATCAATTCTCTTTTGAAGTTGTTTTATCTTGTTTTGCAATTCTTCTATCATTATATCCACCTCTTTCTTTCTCTCTTAATTTTTAGCTTTTAATTAATAATAAGCCTTCCAATTTTTTATTTAAAAAACTTATTTAACAATTTGTTAAATGAATAATCTACCTAAATTTTTTCACGTTAATCAAAATAAAATTAGATTACTTCGTTTTTAAAATTTCTTATAATCATATTAATCAACAGTCAACCCGATAAACAAAGTAATCATAAAAAAATTTCTATAAAATTACATTATCTATTTTTACCACAACAATACTTATACTTCAACCCACTACCACAAGGGCAAGGAGCATTTCTTCCTATCTTTTTCTTCTTTTTTTTATCCGCTTCTTTTAATTTTTTCGTTTTAATAAAAGATGAACTTCTTATTGAACTACTCACCATAGGAGCAGGTGTTTCTCTTCTTACCTGGCTAATGCCTTGAGGCTTCTCTCTTTTTATTCTCACTTTATAGATAAATTTAACTACCTCTTCTTTGATACTATTGACCATCTCCTGAAATATATTATAGGCCTCAAAATGATATTCCATTAAGGGGTCCTTTTGTCCATATGCCCTTAGTCCTATTCCCTGTTTTAATTCATCCAGACGTCGTAAATGATCTTTCCACTCCCGGTCTACTACCCTGAGCATAATCATAGTTTCTATCTCTCTCATTAAAGGAGCTGTAAATTCCTTCTCTCTCAAATCATAAATTTTAAAAGCTTCTTCTGTCAAAATATCATGTAATTTAGGGATAGATAATTTGGGAATTTCCTCCTTAAGGATAACCAATGAAAGGGAGAATATTTGTTGAATGTGATCTTTAAGTCCTTGCCAATCCCATTCTTCGGGATATATTTCTTTATTAGTATAACCTTTTAATACATTTTCAATGGTGTCCTTTGCCATATCTAAAATATGCTTTTTAACATCTTTACTCTCTAATACCATCCTTCGTTGTTCATAGATTACCTTTCTCTGGTATTCCATTTCATTATCAAAATCTAAGAGTTGTTTTCTTATCTCAAAATTTCTTCCCTCTACTTTCTTCTGAGCACTTTCTATTGACCTGGTTACCAAAGGATGTTCTATAGGAATATCTTCCTCCATACCTAACTTTTCCATAATCCCGGAAATTCGATCAGAGCCAAAAAGTCGCATTAGTTCATCTTCTAAAGAAAGGAAAAAACGGGACGAACCTGGATCTCCTTGTCTCCCTGATCTCCCTCTTAATTGATTATCAATACGCCTACTTTCATGTCTTTCAGTTCCAATTACATGTAATCCTCCTAATTTAGCTATTCCCTCACCTAAGACAATATCAGTCCCTCGTCCAGCCATATTGGTAGAAATAGTTACCTTTTTACCTTGACCAGCTTGAGCTACAATTTCTGCTTCTCTCTCATGATTTTTAGCATTCAAGACACTATGTTCGATATCCTCTTTTTTTAATAATTTGCTTAATCTCTCTGATTTATCGATTGATACTGTCCCTACCAAGATAGGTCTCCCCATTTTATGAATTTCGACTATCTCCGAAATAACTGCCTTAAATTTTTCTCTTTCAGTTTTATAGATCACATCTGAGTAACCATACCTAATTAATTCTCTATTTGGAGGAATAACCACTACCGGTAGATTATAGATATGAATAAATTCCTCCTCTTCAGTCTTAGCAGTCCCAGTCATTCCCGCAAGTTTTTGGTATAATCTAAAATAATTCTGGAAAGTTATAGTGGCCAGAGTCTGGTTTTCACGAGCAATTGCTACTCCCTCTTTTGCCTCAATAGCCTGATGAAGACCATCACTATACCGTCTCCCAAACATTAATCGTCCGGTAAACTCATCTACAATAATTACTTCTCCATTTTTTACAATGTAATCAACATCTTTCTTAAATAATTTTTGTGCCTTTAAGGCCTGGATAATATGATGTTGTACATTCATATTTCTTTCATCATATAAATTACCAATCTGTAATAAACCTTCAATCTGGGCAACTCCCTCTTCCGTCAGAGTGACTGTCTTTTCTTTTTCATGCACTTTATAATCTATATCTCCCTGCAATCGAGTAGCAATCCTGTTTATCTGTTGATATATCTTAGTTGATTCTTCAGAAGGGCCAGAAATAATTAAAGGAGTTCGGGCCTCATCTATTAAAATACTATCCACTTCGTCAACAATAGCAAAGTCATAACCTCTCTGAACAACATCTTCCAGACGAATTGCCATATTGTCTCTTAAATAATCAAACCCAAATTCATTATTGGTCCCATAGATTATATCTGCTTCATAAGCTTTCTTCCGTTCATCGATTCTCATATCGTGCTGAATCAAACCAACCTTTAATCCCAAAGATTCGTAAATTCCACCCATCCAATATCTATCTCGCTTGGCTAAGTAATCATTTACAGTAACGATATGGACACTTCGACCATTTAAAGCATTTAAATAAGCTGGCATAGTTGCCACTAAAGTCTTTCCTTCTCCAGTAGCCATCTCTGCTATCTTACCTTGGTGTAACACAATCCCTCCAATGAGTTGAACATCGAAAGGTCTCATCTTGGTTACTCGCCTGGCTACTTCCCGAACTACTGCAAAGACCTCGGGTAAGAGGTCATCTACTGTCTCTTCCTCGTCTAATCTCTTTCTAAATTCAGTGGTCTTGTTTTTCAATTCTTCATCATTTAATTTTGAAATATCTGGCTCATAACTATTTATTTTTTCTACCATAGGTTGTAGTCTTTTTAATTCCCTTCCATTGGAATCGCCAAATACTTTTTTTACCAGATCAAACATAATTGTCTTTTCCTTTTCATTCTATCTCTCTAAGAGGCTGCTTTTTCTCCGACATTGCATTTTGAATTAAACTAAATACCCCAAAAAACATTAAAAAATCTCCCACGCTTACTACTGAAGGGTCAGGAAAAGGGGGAGGTAAAGGAATAACATCTGCTAAAAATGCACATAAAGTCTTTTCAGTTATCAGGGTATGTGTAACATAACTACCTTCCTTTAATATTAGAGCAAAATCATTTAATCCTACTCTATATAGACTACTCAACAATACTGGCATATGGCCACCATTAGCAACAATAACTGCGAAATTGAAGATTATTCCCAGGGCGATAATCTTCATTCCTTTTAACTCTTTATTATACCAGACAGCTAATATAAGCACAATATAAGAGAAAATCATAACATAGGAACTATAATCGAGAATAAATTTTACCTTTCTTGTCCCAAAGAAGACTAATCCTCCCTGAATTAGACAAGCTAATATCAATAATTCTATTCTCTTTAATGAAATCTGAGTTAAGTTACTTAACTTGCCTTTACGAAGTAATCCAGTTAAAATAGAAATTATTATAATATATACATATAACATTCATTCTTCTCTTTCTCTGCTAAGAACTGAAAGTAGTGCCTTAACTACTTCAGGGTCAAACTGTTTACCAGATTGTTCGGTTAATTCTTTCATTATTTTATCTTGTTTTAATTTTTTTCTGTAAGGACGGTCAGAACCCATTGCATCATAGGCATCTGCTACAGCAATTATTCGGGAAGATATAGGTATATCTTCACCTTTTAATCCATCTGGATAACCATCTCCATCATATCTTTCATGGTGATGATAAATTATTTTATAAGAATCCTTTAAAAATTCTACCGGCCTTATAATATTAGCCCCCATAATAGTATGTTCTTTTATTTTTTTAAATTCTTCACCAGTTAGCCCATCGTCTTTGCCTAAAATCCTTTCATCTACCCCTATCTTCCCTATATCGTGCAATAAAGCTGCATATTCTATGTTATCAATTTCCCCCTCAGGTAAATTTAGCTCTCGAGCTAAAGCTACAGAAGTTTGGGCAACCCTTTCTGAATGTCCCTTGGTATAGGGGTCTTTGGCATCAATAGCTGCTGCTAAAGCACGAATGGTTTCTAAATACATTTTCCGCATTTTGGTATACAATTCAAAAGAACGACGGGCTAAAATTAATGGGAAGAAAAATAGAATAATTCCCCAAATTCCTATACTTACGTACACCATCGCCATTACAAATCCTATTGGAGCTAAAGCTATATAGGTGACAATTATTCCTCTAATCCGATTTTTCCAAACAGATAATATAGATATCTCTTCAGCTAAAGAAATTACTATCATAAATAAAGATGAATTGATTAAATAATAAGTAAAGGCACAGATTAATGCAGGAACTATATAACGAGTTAAATTAGTGGCGCCAACTACTCCTCCTAATGCTTGGTATGCCATGCCTGCTATCCCAGCTGATAAGGCATATTGGGAAGCATCAAACACAATTTTATTCCATGATATCTTCCTCTCTACTATTTCTCCGATTAATGCGCCAGAAGCGGATATTAACATTGCTAAAGCCGGTCCATAGACCAGAATTGCTACAAAATCTATAGGAAAACCGATAGTAATACTTCCCCCTCCCGGTAATTCAACAGGGATAAATTCTGCGAAGGCAGATAAAGCAATAAAAAAAACTAACACTAACCAGATATTGGAAGATAAGAGTAAAGAAGGAATTAAATATACAAAGAGGGCTATAGCTAATCCTGTTACTACTCCAATATAAGCTTTTAATTTTATCGACAAATTATAATTTCCTCCTCCAAAGAAAAATAAAAATTAGGCCGGTGTGCCTTTTTTTATATTATCCCCATCTAAGCTTAGAACCACCAGCAAGCAACAAAGCCATGACACTAATTAATAGGCTGATTAATTTTGCCTTATTAATCTTCATTTTCAGCACCTCCACGGTTTTTATTTGTTTTTAAACAATCAAAACCGCTTCGCTTCGCTCAAATCATACAACATCTTTTGCTATGTTTAAATAAAGGCTTCACCGACCTAAAATTTTATTTAATTTTCCTTTAGCAAAATCCTACGATTAGTAGCCTTAAGAATAGCTTTTACCAATGCTTTATTAAAGTCATCTTTAATCACCGCAGAACCTATTAAGCTTTCCTTTCTTTT
>DAOWEX010000037.1:0-4190 GCA_030638265.1 Atribacterota bacterium | reverse complement strand
GCCATTGGTTGATTATTACCATTTTTTTCTTTTTAAGAGGTCTACGCAATTCTATATATTTAGAAAAAGTAACAAAATCTTTATAGCTTCCTGTAAATTTTTTAGGCCAATCTTTAGCCAGGGGATGGGTTGGATTTTTAATGCTTTTACTTAATTCCTGGTATCTTTGAGCCATATCCTTTATTTTGATTCTTTTGCCAATTTTTTCAAATATTACTTCTGGATGTAATTTCTCCCATCTTAAAGGCAAAGACCCATGTCCACCCCATTCCACATTTATCCTGGCTCTTTGATTGTGAAGATTGGCATCTTTAACCGCTTCTTCTGTGGAGAGGATAGCCTTATGAAAATAAGTATATACCCCGGTTACTTCCCCCCTTTTTTTGTTAAATTCTATCCATGCCACTTCATGATCGGAAGGGTCATTATCCCCAGGGTAATCAATATCATCCTCCCAGAAAAGATTATAGGCAATAATCGGTTTTTCCGGGTGAATTACTGTAACTAAATCTCTGAGCTTAAAAAACTGTTTCGGGTTTACAAATAATCTGGGAGCATATCTATTTACAAGTTTGAAATCTTCATCTGAAGACATTCGTGGAGGATCTAATTTTAGTAATACTTCATATTCACTACTTGCTTCCATCAGTCTCCTCATTAAGTGATAGGCATAACCAAGACGATAATGGTATAAAGTATTATTGGGATCTAACTTTAAACCCTTATTATAGTTATCGATAGCATTATTGATTGCTAAAAGATTCCTTCCATGAGCCTCATATATAGCGAGATTCTTATCACCTATTTCGAAATAATTTTTCTGCATATTTTTACCTCTTATTTCCAAAAGATTATTTCTGGTTTTTTATATTTATTATTCGACATTTTTATGAAAAACCCTTCTTTTTTTATTAGTCGTTAGTGAATAGTGAATAGTCGTTAGTAGCAACACAGCGTGCTGTGTTGGACAGGAAGACACGGCAACGCCGTGCCTCTACTTAACGCAATACGATATACGATATACGATATACGAAATACGAGTATGCTAATTCATAATTTATGTTCTTTAATATTATAAAATAAAATTAAAAAATTTTAAAAGAATAGTTGAATAATTATTTTTTGTGTATTATAATTGCCTGTAATTTAAAAACAGAGAAGATGTTAGAATAAAAATAAAGAGAAAGGGGGAGAAAAAGAACATGGAAATAATAATGAATATGATTGATAGAGTTATGGGCGCAAATATCTATTTAGGCGCTGGAATTATTTTCTTATCCCGAGTGATAGATGTGACCTTGGGAACTTTTCGGGTTCAGATGATAGTTAGAAGAAAAAAGGTTGTTGCTGGTATAATTGGTTTCTTCGAAGTTCTGATCTTTGTCTTAATTATAGGTAAAGTAATACAAGATATTGGTAATTGGTTAAATGTAATAGCTTATTGTGGAGGTTTTGCCATAGGAAATATTGGAGGCATATATATAGCGGATAAAATAACTAAAGAATTAATCTCGGTGGGGATTATTTCCAAGAATAAATGGCAGGAGATTGAGCAGAAACTTCGGGATGAAGGGTTTGGAGTTACCCGAAATGTAGGATATGGTAGAGATGGAGAAGTCCAGGTTCTAAGGGTTATATGTGAAAGAAATTTCTTTCCAAAAGTAAGAGATATTTCGATAGAATATGATCCGAAAGCCTTTATTACCTCTTATCTTATAACCGGGAAGTATGGCGGACGTTTTTATGGAATAAAGAGTAAGCTATAGAAGATGTTAAATAAGAAGAGTGACTACAAAGTCTTAGTAATGATTTTTTCTGTAATCATTTCTCTAATTTTTTCTAATTGCATAGGTTTATCAATATCTAAAGCAATTTCAGGAGGAGAGGGGATGGCTTTCCCTTTGAAGCCAACTAATAACTCAGAAAATTTCTTTTCCAAATCTCTGACAGATAAATATCTTCTTAAATATTTTAGGGTAATTTGAGGACCTAATAGCCGAGCCATTTTTAAGGGATGTTTTCTGAAATAGATAAATTGGTTAATTGTCTCTTCAAAATCGGTGATAATTTGAGGATTTATTAAAGTAATATTTCCTCCGGTAAAAGACCCTTCGAGTAGATTAGCATAAACCCTTCTTAAATCTGGAGAGGGATAGGATTTTTGATATATTTCTTTCTCAATTATAGGATAATAGAGGTCAAAATCCGGATATTTATAGCACTCTTTTATGAAATAGTCGATATGCTTTTCGGTTATTAATGGTATATCACAGGTGGAAATTAAGACGAGAGGGTCTTCTTGTAATAATTGAATCCCTGATTTTAGGGTTTCCATAATAGTTTGACCCTCAGGGATAGTTAAATCGACCGAATCTTTTACCAATTTTTGAACATCTTCTGGACCTGCTACCAGGATTCTCTCAATATATTGGGCTTTTTTGAAGGCTTCAATTACCTGGAGAATCATAGGTTTACCCTCAGGCATTATTTCGATTAAAGTCTTATTTTCTTTCCCCGAGAATTTTCTCAAACTTATTTTACTTTTTCCACCAGCTAACAACAAGGCATTGATTTTTTTAAACATAATTTATTTAACCTGATTTTTTAATATATATATAGAAATAATTAATTTTAATTTTCGAATTTTATTATATAATAAAAATGATAACAAGACAAAAAGGGAGAAAATTTATGCCTGAAAAATTTTTTAAATATACTATTTTTTTGACTGCTTGGGGATGGGCAGGGTTTGCTGCTGACCAGAAGGGTTTGAGGATTTTAGTTTTACCTGAAAAAAGAAAAGAAGATGTTCTTTTTAAAATAAGGGAAATGTTAGAATATAACCATCTTATCGAAGAGAATAGAGGATGGGAAAATTTTATTCAAAAAATTAAAGAATATTTTGCCGGCAAGAAAGTTGATTTCATAGATTGGCAGTTGAATTTAGATAATTATACGAATTTCCAGAAGAAAATTTTACAGACAGTTAGGAAAATTCCTTATGGTGGAATCAGGAGCTATAAATGGGTGGCCAAGACTGCCGGTTACCCCCGAGCCTATCGGGCAGTAGGAAATACTATGAGGAATAATCTTTTACCCTTAATTATCCCCTGTCATCGGGTAATAAAAAGTGACGGTAGTTTAGGAGGATTTTCTGGAAAAGAAAGAGTTGCTTTAAAAAAGAAGATGATAGATTTAGAATCTGAAGGGGAATAAGGGGTTAAATAGAGAAAAATTTAAAAAACAAAAAGAGGTAGTTTTATACTACCTCTTTTTTAATAAGAAATTATTATTTAAATTAAAGCCATCTCCATATCTTTATCGTTTTTATAGGTAGCGAGTTTAGCCTGAATTCGGGATACAATTTCTTCAAGAAAATAGCTGGGAGCTAAACCATATCGAACCACACTTTCATAAAAAACCAGCTTAATCAGTTGGCTATGGGTTAGCCCTACTTTACTTGCCATAAAAGCCAATGAACCAGTTAAAGAGAGGGCAGGGGTACCATTTACATCTATAACGTAGATATTGCTCAATTCGTCTTCCATAAAGTCAATTCTAATAGCATCACTGGCTCCCACGGCATCAAAGGTATTAACTGCGATTTGGGCAAGTTTTTTGAATTTTTCATCATTTCGATAGATTATTTCAAATTTGTCCCGCATTTTATACTCTTTCTTTTTAGTGGCGGTATATCTGATACCATGGTCTTTAGGAAAACCAATAATGGGTAAAATATATTTTTTAGATTTACTACCTAAGACTCCAACAGTATATTCTCTTCCAGGCAAATATTTTTCGATTATTAGTTTTTCAGGGCCCAGTTCTTTTTTTAGACCGATGAATCTGTTCTTTAATTCTTGCAGATTGTGTACTACAGATTTAGGAGTAATACCTATACTATCTCCTCCGCCAACCGGTTTTATCATTAGACCTTTTTACCCCAGAACAATTAAATAAGTTTGTTAATAAACACCGACCTAGTGATTTTGCTTTTGTACGGGGAGGAGGCTATAAAAGTACCCCCCATACCCTATATAGCGGGCATGGTGCGGCAATGGTCCGCCAACAATTTAATAAATACCATATCCCCTGCGCCCTTTCCAGTATCGAAAGTATGGAAATCTGCCGCAATAAAGACCTTACTTATATCAAACTCAAGGAAAAAAATATCTCGATTCCTGGTTATT
>DAOWEX010000048.1:0-3601 GCA_030638265.1 Atribacterota bacterium | reverse complement strand
AGCAAAAAAGAACATTATAATTACATGTTCAATCAAAATAGGTTTTTTGATATTTTCTAAAATCATCAATTTCCCTTTATTCACTCTTAACCACATTATAGCCAAAACAAAAAGGAGGGGGACGAGATAAGATATCTTTATTCCGCTAAATTGTTCTATCCCCAACATAAATTTATTATTGCTTAATAAGGCTGCTATCAGTAAAGCGCCAGATAGGGTAATTAAAATTATTTTGAAGAATCCTGACAGCACTTCTTTTATCATCAGAATAAAACTGAAATTATGTTTAGGAGTATCTTTAATATCTTCTGATTTAAAATTATTATTTCCTAAAAAATATTTTTCATTACTGATGATAGCCAGTGTAGGAAATATTAAGGCTGCCAATAAGGCTATCAGTTTTATTAAAAAGATTTCCTTGTTTAAAAACAGAAGTGACACAGAAAATAATATACCTAAAAATATTAAAGAATATTCTTGATGTTTTTTTAAGTTAAAAATATTTTTTAATAAAATTAATCCGCCAGAAATAACTCCCAGGATTAATAAAATAATAAATATTTTTGATTCTTGATAAGAGGCAAAAAGGCTGGCTTTTCCGTTAGCAAAACCATTTGTTTTCAAATCTTCTCTTATAGTTCTAATGTAAGATAAATTTTCCTCAATAAGATTAGAATTAGACTTCATAAAGGGTTTAATATAAAAGATTCTAACCTTTCTTTCTTTTGCTGCCCTAATCCATCTATCTATGGCCTTCTGTTGGGGAATAATCTCCATTTCTTCTTTAGTAATACTATGAACTCTAACTGCTAATTCGCTTGCTGATTGGGCAATTGTTTCAATCCCTTTTTGGCCCGCAAATTCTATAATTCCAAAGGGATATCCTTTTGTTTTTAGAAGTTTTGCCGTAAAAATAAGATTTTCTTTTGAGGGATAGCCCAAAACTGCTTCACCCTCAAAAATTATTCCTGAAATATTTCCTGCTTTATCAGTTTCTTTAAACTTAAAATCTATATCTTCCTTATTTATTTTAGGAAAATTTTTAAGACGTAAAATGACCTGAAAGCCCAAATTTCTCACTAACTCAATATCTTCTTCAGAAAATCCTAAACCTAAATCAGCAAGTTTTTCTTCACTCCCTTTCACTTTTAAACCTTTATAAGGAAGAAAAGTAAGGTCTCTTACCAGGTTCTCACCTAATTGTATTTGTAAATTATCTTTTATTCGAAGATAATCATTTTTATCCTTAAATATAATATAGGCTTCCCCTGGTGAAGGTTGAAATTTTTTAAAGGGATCAATTGATTTTAAGAAGAAATTTAATTTATTAAGTTCTTTATCAGAAAAATAAAGTATCTTTCCAGATAAGGTAAGACTTTCCAAAGTATCTTCGTGAATGGCTATAGAATTAATCCCGGAGTATTTTATTTTAGCCAGTAGTTCAATCTCATTATAACCCTCCTGATAAGATAATTCTCTCAATTCATTCAGGCTCATAATTAATTCTACTTGCTTAAAATTACTTTCCAATTTAGAACGATTATAAATTATAATTCCGGCAACTACTAAAGCCACGATAATAAAAAAAATCAAAATCGAATAAGATTCTTTAGGCACAATAATATTTCCTTTTCTTTCACTTAATATCTAATAAACTTAAAATATTTTAGCATATTTATAATTAGAAGTAAAAAATCAATTGGTAAATTTTTAAATTTACCAATTGATTAGTCGTTAGTGAATAATAAATAGTCGTTAGTATAAATACAGGTTGCGAATTAATATAATTAACCAGTAAATTATGCAATGTGTATATGTGATAAATAATCTGTTCTTGCAAATTTAAAAATATAAACTCATTACTCATTACATATTACTTATTACGGTATTTCTATAGGCTACACGCTAAACGCTATAGCTAAAATACGATATACGAATTAGCTTTATTGCAATAAAGTCAACATTACTCCAGCAGCAACTGCAGTTCCAATTACTCCGGCTACATTAGGTCCCATTGCATGCATCAATAAAAAGTTACTGGGATTTGCTTCTTGACCTACTTTCTGGGCTACTCTTGCGGCCATAGGCACAGCAGATACCCCAGCTGCACCAATTAGAGGATTGATTTTTCCCCCGGTAATTTTATTTAATAATTTCGCGAATAAAACTCCCCCGGCTGTCCCAAAACCAAAGGCAATCAAGCCCAAGATTATTATCTTAATAGTATTAAAGGTTAAAAAATATTCAGCTCGCATAGTTGCTCCTACACAGGTAGCTAAAAATATAGTGACGATATTAATCAATTCATTTTGAGCTGTATTAGATAATCTCTCCACTACTAAACTCTCTCTAAATAGATTTCCCAACATTAACATCCCGATAATAGGAACAGAAGCTGGTAATAATAGACCGATTAAAACAGTAGAAATAATCGGAAATAATATTCTTTCTGTTCGAGATACAGGTCTAAGCTGCTTCATCACAATCTTTCTTTCCTCAGGTGTAGTCAATAATTTCATTATGGGAGGTTGAATTATAGGAACCAATGACATATAGGAGTATGCCGCCACTGCAACTGCTCCCAATAATTGGGGAGCCATCTTGACGGTAAGATAAATTGCTGTTGGTCCATCTGCCCCTCCGATAATTCCTATGGAGGCAGCTTCTCTAATATTAAAACCTAAAAGTACAGAACCGATTAAAGCTACAAATACACCTACTTGAGCAGCTGCCCCCAAGAGAAAGGTTATAGGATTAGAAAGTAAGGGTCCAAAATCAGTCATCGCCCCTATGCCCATAAAGATTAAACAGGGGAATATCCCATGTTTTATTCCAAAAGAAATAAAATATAAAAGACCGCCCTCTTCCATTATTCCGGTTAAAGGTAAATTTACTAATATTGCTCCAAAGCCAATAGGTACAAGGAGTAAAGGTTCGTATTTTTTCCCTATTGCAAGATATAATAATACTCCTCCCACAATAATCATTATAATATTGCCCGAATAAAGTTTAGCAAATCCTGAAAGAGTAAACAAAGAAAGGACTTTCATTAAAAGATCCATTTAAATTCTCCTCTCTATATTATCCTATCACCATTAAAACATCGCCAGTATCTACCATATCATTTGCAACTGCAATTATCTTTTTAATACTTCCAGAGGCATTAGCTATAATTTCATTTTCCATCTTCATTGCCTCTAAGATTAATAAAGTATCTCCTTCTTTTACACTATCTCCTTCAGATACCTTTAACTGGAGTACCTTGCCAGGCATAGGTGCTACTACTTCTTCTCCGGCTACTGCTGCAGTTGGTGCTTTAGATGGTGCTGGGCTATTTGAAACCTTAGTAGGTTCCGGTTTTATCGGTTCTTCCTTTACCTTTGATACTACAGGCTGAGAAGCAGAAATAGCTCCCCCTGAAGATTTATTTTCTCTTACTTCTTCGACCTCCACTTCGTACACTTTCCCATCAACTGTAATTTTGAATTTTCTCATTTCGTTTATAGTCCTCCTCTTTCTTCAATATTTAATATTTTTTCCTAACATTAATTCTTGTCTCCCTATCACAGTCCAGGGAGCCACAATAGATGATTTATATTTT
>DAOWEX010000014.1:0-2813 GCA_030638265.1 Atribacterota bacterium | reverse complement strand
GAAGCCCTGGATAAAGCTTTTCAAAAATACAAAGCGAAAGCCGGGGTTGCTATTGTGGTAAAACCTAAAACTGGCGAAATATTAGCCATGGCAGTAAGACCTTCCTACGATCCAAATTATTTTGATAAATTTTCTCAAGATCTCTGGAGGAATAGAGCAATTACTGATGTCTATGAACCAGGATCAACCTTTAAAGTTGTTACCATAGCTACAGCCTTAAATGAAAGAGTGGCCAAGTTAGATGATCAGTTCTATTGCAAGGGATGGATGAAGTATAATGGACATATTTTTCATGATATACACCAACATGGTTCACAAGATCTTACCGATATAGTGAAGAACTCCTGTAATGTAGGAGTAATTCAAACTGGAACAAGATTGGATGAAAAAGTTTTTGAAAAATCTATAAGAAGGTTTGGATTTGGGGCATTAACTGAAATAAATTTACCTGGTGAAGTAAATGGATTAGTGAGAAGTTCAAAGGATTGGTCAAAGATTTCCTTAGCATCTTTGTCTATAGGCCAGGAAATTTCAGTAACCCCAATTCAATTAATAATGGCAGTATCAGCCATAGCTAATAGAGGGACTTTGATGAAACCAATGATAGTGAAAGAAATTTTGGATCCTAATCAAAACAGAATTAAAATATTCAAACCGAAACCAATAAGACAGGTAATATCGGTCGATACAGCCTTAACTATGACTAAAATATTAGAACAAGTTGTAAGTGATGGAACTGGTAAAAGGGCTAATCTTACAGCTTATCAAGTAGCAGGTAAAACTGGGACTGCCCAAAAATTTGATTTCTCCATCGGCAAGTATTCTGATGATAAATATAATTCTTTATTTGTGGGCTATGTTCCTGCCGAGAACCCCCAGATGTCTATTTTAGTTTTATTAGATCAACCTAAAGGTAGTTATTACGGTGGTACGGTGGCAGCTCCGGTCTTTAAAGAAATTGCTTCCAAAGCCCTCCCTTATTTATCAATTCCACCCAATCAATGAGTATATCGTATCTCGTGAATCGTATCTCGTTTTTTCTCGCGACAGGAAATTATTTTAATTGAAACGCAATACGCGATACGATATACTATATACGAATCAGGAAAATTAGAGGTAATTTATTCTATGAAGTTGAGCGAGTTAATAACTAACTTGGAAGTTAAAGAAATTTTTGGTGATGTAGATTTAGATATAAAAGGAATTTATCACGACTCCCGAAAAATAACGAGAGGTTTTTTGTTTATATGTATAAAAGGCTTTATTTTTGATGGACATTGCTTTATTGACGAGGCTATTAGTAAAGGTGCCATTGCTCTGGTAGTTGAACAGGGAATTCATCCCCGACCAGGTATTACCGTAATAAAAGTAGCTGACAGTCGTAAGGCTTTAGCGATTTTAGCTAATCAATTTTATGAATTTCCTTCCCGAAAATTAAAATTAATCGGAGTTACTGGCACAAACGGTAAAACTACAATTACTTATATGCTAAAAGCTATTTTCCAGGAAGCAGGTTTTAAAACAGGACTCCTGGGTACTGCTCAAAATATAATTGGTGATAATATTAACTCCTCCCATATGACTACTATGGAATCAATCGATCTACAAAAAACCCTCAAAGAAATGGTTGAACAAAAGAATGACTATGCTGTAATGGAAGTGTCTTCTCATGCTTTACAACTATCCCGAGTAGAAGGATGTAATTTTGATATAGCTATCTTAACTAATATTAGCAGGGAACATTTTGAAATACATGGAAACTTTACTAATTACTTAAATGCAAAGAAGAAATTATTTTTAAGTTTGAACAAGAGCAAGAAAGAAGCTACTAAAAAGTTTGCGGTAATTAATATTGATGAAGAGCATAGTAAAAATTTTATAAATTGCAATAAGGTTAATTTAATTACTTATGGAATAAGAAAAGAAGCTGACGTTAGAGCCAAAAATATAAAAATGAACCTTAAAAGTTCTTCGTTTATAGTTGAAACATCTGTAGGAGATGCCGAGATATTTTTAAATTTTAGCGGGAGATACAACATATACAATACTTTAGCTGCTATAGCAGCTGCTGTTACTCAGGATATCCCCCTTAATATAATTTCCCAAGCTTTAAGCAAATTTTATGGAGCTCCAGGAAGGTATAAGTTACTTGAATATGGTCAGAAGTATACTATTGTTATAGATTTTGCTCACAATTATCACGGATTAGGGAATATATTGCAGAATTTACGCAATTTTGCTAAACATAATATAATTACCGTATTTGGACACGGGGGGGAGAAATATAATAAAGTAAGAGTTACTATAGGAGAAGTTATAGGAACATATAGTGATTATGTAATAATAACCGCAGATAATCCTAAAAGTGAAGATCCCTTGAAGATTGCTCAAGAGATTGAAGCAGGAGTTAAAAAAACAAATAAAGATTATATTATTATAGCTGATAGAGAGAAAGCCATTAAGCATGCATTAAAAAAAGCTAAAGAAGGGGATATAGTCTTGATAGCCGGGAAAGGTCCTGAGAATGAGCAGGTTTATCATAATAGAATAATTCACCATAATGATGAAGAGGTAGTGAAAAAAATATTAACGGAGAGATAAAAAATTGGAAGACTATAAAGTTATAGAATTAATAGAAGCTACTTCAGGAAGGATAATCCAGGGTAACCAAAATTCCACGGTAAACAGGGTTTCTATAGATAGCCGGACTTTAGTTCCTGGTGATTTATTTTTTGCTATAATTGGACCTCACTTTGATGGACATGATTTTATAATAGAAGCTTTTAATAAGGGAGCAAGTGGAGCAGTAGTCT
>DAOWEX010000029.1:0-2911 GCA_030638265.1 Atribacterota bacterium | reverse complement strand
TATAATTTTTATTACTACTATTATTCCACCGATGTTTATGCCTTAACATCTTAGAAGTTAAAAATAAGATATCATAGGCATAGACATCGGTTTTATGCCTGTGATATCTTTATATATTTACATATAAAGGTCATAGGTTTTTTAAATTCCTATGACCTTTTTTATTTTTAGCCTATTCATTTCTGAAAATGTAGGGGCTCGATTCACCGAGCCCGCAAAAATTACGGGTCGAATAAATTCGACCCCTACAATAAATAAATATCACTGCGAGCGACTACAAGGAGCGTGGCAATCTCAAATCGTGTCAGAGCACCGTCCCCTGGCACACGCGAAGAGAGAAGGGGAATAGAAAAGAGGTGAGAGTATGTTAGTAAGAGGAATAAGAGGAGCTACAACTGTTGATAGTAATAGCAAAGAAGAAATTATCGAAAAGACCAAAGAATTATTGATCGCTTTAAAAAAAGAAAATGATTTCAAAATTGAAAATATAACCAGTATTTTTTTCAGTGCCACTTCCGATTTAAATGCAGTCTTTCCGGCTCAGGCTGCGCGAGAATTAGGCTGGAAACAAGTGCCCCTTTTTGATATGAAAGAGATAGATGTTCCGGGGAGTTTACCCAGATGTATTAGAATATTAATCCAGATAAATTGCTCTAAAAGTCAACAGAGAATAAAGCATTGTTATTTAAGAGGAGCGAAAATATTAAGAAAAGATTTAGTCAAAGAAACTTCAGATTAAAAGGAGGGTGAATTTAAATGATAATTGTGATGAATAGCAAAACTGACGATTCTGATGTAGAAAAAGTAATACAAAAGTTACACGAAATGGGACATAAAGTACACATCTCTCGAGGTGAAAGACGAATTGTTTTAGGAGTAATTGGAGATGTAGAAAATTTATCTTCTGTACCTTTTTATGCCTTTAATGGGGTTGAAGAAATTATCCGCATTGTAAAACCTTACAAACTAGCAAGCAGAGAATTTAAGGATTTTGATACTACCATTAAAGTAAAAGATGTAATTATTGGAGGGAAAGAAGTAGTAGTAATGGCCGGACCTTGCGTTGTAGAAAACGAAAAACAAATATTTGAGACTGCCCGCCGGGTCAAAGCCTTAGGAGCAAAGATATTAAGGGGAGGAGCTTTTAAACCCAGGACTTCTCCTTACAGCTTTCAGGGATTAGGCAAAGAAGGTTTAAAATTATTGGCTCAAGCTGGGAAAGAAACAGGTTTGGTGATAGTAACTGAAGTGATGTCAGTTAAGCAGATTGATTTAGTCGCCGAATATGCCGATATATTTCAAGTAGGTGCTCGTAATATGCAAAATTTTGTATTATTAAAAGAACTGGGTAAAGCTAAAAAACCGATACTACTTAAAAGAGGAATGTCAGCTACTATAGAGGAATTGTTATTATCAGCAGAATATATTTTAACTCAAGGAAATTACGAAGTAATATTGTGCGAAAGAGGAATACGCACTTTTGAAAATTATACCCGAAACACCTTAGATTTAAGTGCAGTTCCTGCTTTAAAGAAATTAAGCCACTTGCCGGTAATAGTCGATCCTAGCCATAGCACAGGTAGATGGAAATTGGTAAGTCCAATGGCCAAAGCAGCAATAGCTGCTGGAGCAGATGGTCTCATTATCGAGGTCCATCCTGACCCCAAAAGCTCGCTTAGTGATGGAGCTCAAACTTTAAGACTCGATACTTTTACCCAATTAATGAAAGAACTTAGACCGATAATTCAGGCAGTAGGAAGAGAATTTTGTACACCTGCTGAATATGAATTAGAGAGGATGAAAAATTAGGTGGAACTTGTTTTAGAAAAAATTAACAAATTAAAAGGAAATATGTTTGTCCCGGGAGATAAATCAATCTCTCATCGCTCTTTGATTTTAGGGTCTATTGCTCAAGGAGAGACCCATATATATAATTTTTTAAATTCCTTAGATTGTCTTAAAACTATGGAATGTATGCAGGCTTTAGGGACAGAAATAGAGTTAGGTAAAGATAATTCTGTTAAAATAAAAGGTAAAGGATTATATGGATTGCAAGAACCAAAAGATATTCTCGATGTGGGAAATTCAGGAACAACTATCCGTCTCTTAACCGGCCTGCTTAGTGGACAGAATTTTTATTCTGTTTTAAGCGGGGATACTTCAATCAGAAAAAGACCTATGAAAAGAGTAATCCAGCCCCTTAGGTTAATGGGAGCAGATATATGGGGGAGAGAAAATGGTCAGCTAACTCCTTTAAGTATTAAGGGGAAGAAACTAAATTCCCTCCGATATACTTTGCCTGTAGCCAGCGCTCAGGTAAAAACTGCACTCCTATTGGCCGGTCTTTATACTGCAGGGGAAACAGTTATTAAAGAACCACTCTCTACCAGGGACCATACTGAGAGAATGTTAGAAATTATGCAGGCAGATATAAAGATTTCTCTTCCCGAAATTAAAGTAAGGGGTGGAAAGGAATTAAGGGGCACGGATATTTTCATACCTGGCGATATTTCTTCTGCTGCTTATTTCATAGTGGCTGCCAGTATATTAAAAGGTTCTCAGATTATAGTTAAGCAGGTAGGAGTTAATCCAACCAGAACAGGGATAATCGAAATACTAAAAAAGATGGGAGCAAAGATTGATATTTTAAATTATCAGATAAAATCGAATGAACCCCAAGCTGATTTAAAGATAAAATATTCAGAGTTAAAAGGGATAGAGATTAGAAAAGAAGAGGTGCCTCTATTAATTGATGAATTACCCCTCATTGCAGTGGTGGCAAGTCAGGCAAAGGGTAAAACGGTAGTAAGCGGTGCAAAAGAATTAAGAGTAAAAGGGACCGATAGAAGAAAAGCAATAGTCAGCGAATTAAAAAAGATGGGAGCATGTATTGAGGAAAAGGAAGATGGTT
>DAOWEX010000054.1:0-9096 GCA_030638265.1 Atribacterota bacterium | reverse complement strand
GAGATATCCAGACCGATAAAAGATAAGTTTTTTTTCATAATAAATATTCCTTTCTTGGGCCGAATAAACGATGATATGAGCTTACTCCATTAATAATCGCTTTTTTAGCGACGAAAGCACTATTTAGCTTTAATCATCAAGAAGGCTGGGTCTTATTCGCAATATAAGTTTTTCTTTTGAGCTCTCATAGACTTATTCAGCTTTCTTTATTCGGTACCTGGTGTAATTTAATAAACTTTAATTTATTTTAATATATTCTTAATTAATAGTCTAATGGAGCTCTGAATCTGGCGTAGGGGTCGGATTTATCCGACCCGAGTTTTGCGGGCTTGATAAATCAAGCCCCTACATCATATACATCTCTCGATATGATCTTATTCTTCACTTATTTTCTTTCTTCTTTGCTATTCACTATTCACTAACGACTACTCACTTTCCTTCTGTAAAACTTCCAACCCCTCCTTGGCTTTTTCTATATATGGACTCTGGGGAAATTTAGAAATTAGGCTTTGATAATCAGCAATTGCCTTTTCCTGATTTTCTAACTTTTCCCAACAAATCGCTTTTATATATAATATATCATCTCCAAATTGTAATTTAAAATAATCTTTTAAATATTTTTCTCCCGCTTCAATAGCCTTATTATATTCATCTTTTTTAAAATAAGAAAGACACAAACCATATAAGGCATCAGGTAAATATTTAGTATCTGGATATTCTCTCACTAATTTTTCTAACTCGATAATGCTGTCCATCCATTTTTCTTCTTTCAAATACATCTGACTTAATAAATACAGGACTTCTTCTCTAAAATTGCTCTTGCCATAGCCATCTATAAATTTCTCTAATTCTGTCCTGGCCTCATCCTTATTTCCTAAAAGAAAATAACCCTTACCAATTCTAAATTGAGCTTCTTCCACAAATTTGCTTTCCGGATAAATGCTTATGAGTTTTTTAAACTCCTGTATTGAGGGCTCATATTCCTTATTTTCCAAAAATGTCCAGGCTATAGCATATTGGGCATTTACAGAAAGTTCTGCTTTAGGATACTTTCCGATAAAATCTCTATACTCTTCTCGGGCTTTTTGGTAATCCTCAAGGTTATACAGTGACTCTGCTGCCATAAATATAGCTCTCTGAGCTAATTTTAAATTTATATCATCTTCCCCAACTTTTTTAAAACACTCACTTGCCTTCTGATATTCGGTTAATTTAAAATAACTCCACCCCATCCAATAATAAGTTTCCGAGATCAAAGAGGAATGGGGAAAAATTTGACTAATTTTCTTAAATTCCTCGATTGTCTCTTTATATCTCTTCTGACTGTAATAATAATTACCTAATTTAAAATAAGCCTCTTGAGAGTATTCGCTTTGGGGGAATTTCTCCCGTAGTTCTTCAAAGGCAGAAATTTCTCCTTCTTGATCCCCCAATTCTTCAGCAGCCTTCCCCCTTAAATAAAGGGCTTCAGCGGTAGAGATTTCCTTTAATTCGGATATAGCTAATTTATATTTTTTTAAACTATATAAATTTTTTCCTAGCTCAAAATGAGCCGATTTAATCAGTTCAGTTTGAGGATATTTTTCAACAAATTCCTGAAATTCTAAAACTGCTTTCTCCTTGTCACCTTGGCGAGAATAAGCCAATCCTAAATCAAAAATAACCTTCTCTAATAAAGAATTTTCTACCTTAAACTGTTTTAAGTCTTCCAACTTTTCAATAGCTTTGTCATATTCTTCTAAATTTAACCAACAACGAGCCAGTAAGTAATAGGTCTCATTTTTTGTCTTGCCCTCTTCTTTTACCATTAACTCTTCCAGTTTAATTATTGCTTCTTCATATTTCTCCTGCCTAAATAGACTTAAACTTCTGAAATACTCTGCTTCTTTAATTAATTCAAACTCTGGATAGAGAGAGGATAATCCAGAAAAGGTCTCCTCTGCTTCCTTATATTGCTCTGACCAGAGGTAGGCCTGACCCAACAAGAAGTAAATTTCTTTTATTTCTGGTTCTTGAAACTGAGGATATTTTTCAATAAACTCTTTATATGCTTTAATTACCTTAGGGTAATCTTTTCCTTTAAAATATGATTTGCCCAATTTATAGTTAGCCTGGAGGGCTAAATTGCTTTGAGGAAATTCCTCTATTAGTTTTAAAAATCTCTCCGCTGCCCGCTCATATTCTCCTAATAAATAATAACTCCAGCCACTACCCAAAAGGGCATCATCTGTATATTCATTTTTTGCTGAATCAGTTACTACCCGGTCATACTCAATCTGAGCCAATTGATATTCTTTTTGCTGAAAATAACACTCCCCCAATAAAAAGCGTGCACCGGGATAATCGCTTTTTAGATTGAGTGCCTTTTTAAGTTCATCAATTGCCACATTGAAGTCGTTTAAGGAATAAAATTCATATCCTAATTTATAATGTTCTTCCGCCCTCTCCTCTTCATCGCTGGTCTTTAATTCAGTGGCCTTCTCTCGTTCTTCCCGGTATTTGTCCATCTGATCAAGCTGGTAATAAGAACGGGAAAGATATTTTCGGGCTTTCTCAAATTTGGGATTACAGTTTAAAGACTTATTAAATTCTTCGATAGCTTTATCGTATTCTCCTTTAATATAATAATCATAACCAGTATTAAAATACCTTAAAGTCTCCCGTCCGTATTCTTTCTCTTCTAAGGATTTATTTAAAAAATGTTTTGCTGAATTGTCAAAAGGGTCAATCCTGATAACTTCTTGCCATTGAGAAATAGAATTATCAAAATCTCCAAGATTATAATAACTTAAAGCTAAATAATAATGAGGTTCTTTAAACTCGGGATTACTAAAAATAGAAGATCTAAAATAATTTATTGCTTCTTCAAAATTTCCTTTTTTATAAGCCAGATAACCCTTTTCGTAATTTTCATAAGCTCCCCGACCATACTTTTGGGCCTGTTCATTCTTTTTAATAAACCAGGAGATCTCTTTATTCTGGGGATCTATCCTCAAAACTTCTTCACATTCATCAAGAGAGAGACCTATCTCTCCCCTATCATAATAGACCTTTACCAAATAGAGGTGGGCTTCTAATAGATCAGGATTATATTTTATAGAAGAATTGAAATATTCGATGGCCTGTTCAAATTCTTTTTTAGAATAAAAGGAATAACCCAATCTAAAATAGGCTTGAGAGACTTTTTCGTAAATTCTTTTACTCTCCAATTGATTATCTTCTATCAGCTGGATAAATTTATTTAAACTCTCTACCTCCCTGATAGTCCAATGAGTTCTATTGTAAATTTCAGCCAAAAGATAAAAAGCCTCAGCATATTTTGGGTCAACTGCCACTGCTTTTTTCCCATAATCTATTGCCTCAGCCCATAATTTTTTACTGGGATAATCTGCTCCTTGATATTCTATAATAGCCTTATCCCTGGAATCAATACATTTATAATAATTGATTAAAGCATCAACAGAAGAAGTGGGAGCCTCTTTTATTAAAGCCTTGTCCTCGGAGGATAACTCAATACCAAGTTCTTCCAAGATTAAAAGGACTATATTTTCTTTCAGTCTAAAGATGTCGGTCTTTCCTACTTTAATATTTCGAAAAGTAATTAACTCTCCGGTTGTGACTTCATATTTTTTAAGACTTAAATTTAACTCGGAAGATGAAGAAAAAAAATAGTTCCCAAAAAATATTATCTCAGTATTTAAATCCTCATTAATTTTGATTAATAGAGACTTATTCATTTCGGTTCGAGCAGTAGGCAAACTATGTTTAAGGTACAAATCTTCTATATCCTGGCGGGAGGGACAGGTAATAGACTCAAACTGGCAAAGGTCATCTATCAACATATCAGTTAAACCTTTGCTTAACCAATCCCAATCAGTTAGTTCAGTATGATTATTAAAGTATAATATACTTATTTTTAGTTCAGAGGCCTGGACAAATGAAGAAGTAAGAGAAAAATTTATTATAATTAGTAATAGAGCAATAAAACAAAAAATTTTTAAAATATACTTCTCTTTTAAAAATACTTTTTTAAAAATATGGTTGACTTTTTCGGTCATCAATTCACCTTTACTGCTAATTTGTTGATTATCAAGCTCTCCAAGGGGCTACCAAATTCGCCTATTTTCCCTACTAATTTAATTATTAAAATTATACCCTATTTATTTAAAAAAGTAAAAAACCTTTTCCCTTATTTTTACCTCATCTCCTTCTTTGATTCCTCTCTTAATTAAAGCCTTCTCCAGACCGATTTTTTTAATTATTTTTTGAAAATTGTCTAATGCCTCTTCATTGTCAAAGTCGGTCATGGCTACAATGCGTTCTATCTCTTCTCCTGAAACTTCATAAATATTCTCCTTCTTAGTAATTACGAATCGGGGAGTAAATTTATAAACTGCCTCCTTTTTGGGTAAAGCATCGGGAACTTTTTTCTTTTCTTTAGACTTTAATTCATCCAAGAAAGAAGAAAGATGATAGATTAGAGCATTTAATCCTTCCCCAGCCAAGGCAGAAATGGGGAAAACTTGATAACCCTTCTTAACGAAAGTCTTTTTAAGAATATCTAAATTTTCTTTAGTTGAAGGTAAATCACATTTATTTATCGCAATAACCTGTGGTTTTTTTGCTAATTCTTCACTAAAATTACTTAATTCTCTGTTTATAGCCTTAAAATGGTGGAGAGGGTCCTCCTTTTTTATTTCTGAACCATCGACAAGATGTAAGATTACTTTAGTCCTTTCAATATGCTTTAAAAACTTATCTCCTAACCCGGTACCTTGATGTGCACCTTCGATTAAACCGGGAATATCTGCCGCCACAAAACTTTTGATTTCGTCTACTTTAACTACTCCTAAATGGGGATTAAGAGTAGTAAAAGGATAGTCAGCAATCTTGGGTTTAGCTGATGAAATCCGAGAAAGCAAAGTAGATTTCCCCACATTAGGATAACCCACAAGTCCTACATCAGCGATTATTTTAAGACTCAAATATAATCTTTTTTCTTCTCCCGGTTCTCCCTTTTGGGCAAATCTCGGTCCCCTTCGGATGGAACTTTTAAAGCGGGAATTTCCTAAACCTCCCTGGCCGCCCCTGGCCGCTATTATCCGCTGTCCATTACTTACCAAATCACCCAAGGTTATAGACTTATCTATATCCTCTATTACAGTCCCCGGGGGAACTTTTATGATTAAATCTTCTCCACTTTTTCCTTTTTTATTTGCACCCCGACCACTTTCTCCGTTTTGGGCCCTTTGATGAGGGTGATTATAAAGTTCTACTAAGGTTCCGACCTTCTCATCTGCCTCAATAATTATATCGCCACCTTTTCCTCCATCGCCTCCATCAGGTCCACCTTTGGGGATATGCTTCTCTCTTCTAAAACTTACCGCACCATTACCACCTTTTCCTGCCCTTAGTTCTATTTTTACTCTATCTACAAACATACTCTTCTCCCACTAAAAATGACAACTTTTGTGCCAGGCACTTTTGTTTACATAATACTAAAAAACCCTGAGTTTTATAAAAAACCCAGGGTTGATTGACAAAATTATCTTCTTATTAAGATCTTTCAGCATAAACACAGACTTGCTTTCGATCTCTTCCTTTTCTTTCAAAAGTTACAAATCCTTCGGTTAGCGCAAATAGAGTATCATCCTTCCCTCTTCCTACGTTTTCACCGGGAAGAATTCTGGTTCCTCTCTGTCTTATAAGAATACTACCTGCTGTTACAAATTGACCAGCAAATCGTTTTACTCCCAATCGCTTGGACTTACTATCTCTGCCGTTTCGAATTGAACCTTGACCTTTTTTATGTGCCATAACTATCACCTCACCCTTTTAAAATCTACTGGTAATTACATTATACCATACTTATCGAAAAAATTTATTTTAGATAATTTTATCCTCTTTTTTAAAGCTTTATTTTCTCAATTAAAACTTCAGTATAAGGTTGCCTATGTCCGGTCTTTTTCCGATATTTTTTCTTAGGTTTATATTTAAAAACTATTATCTTCTTAGCCTTTCCTTGATTTAAAACTTTACCGGTCACCTTAGCCTTTTCCACTAATGGTCGACCAATAATATATTCTCCTTCTTTGTTAACCATTAATACTTGATCAAATTCTATCTTTTTGCTTTTCTCTTGGTCTATTTTTTCAACCCTGATAATGTCTCCTTCTTTTACCAGGTATTGCTTCCCTCCAGTTGCAATAACTGCTTGCATTTCTTGGGATCCTCCTTATTTTCAAAACTCGCCAGGATTAGGTAGTAATTAAATTTGATTAATCACTTTTCGCACTTTATGCACCCAACCTGTGCGGATATAAACAAATGCTTATAAAATTTAGCATATATTTATTTAGTTGTCAAATAATTTCGTATTGCGTAAATCCTAAGCAAACATTCGCTTGATCTTCTTTACTTCTTTTAATCTCCCTACTGCTACAACCTCTATCCTTTCTATATGAATATTTTTGGAAGCTTTAATAAAAATAGTCTTACGACAATTTTTCTCTAATTGTTTAACCAATAACATCTTTGTTCCGGATAGAGTTTCTTCTACTTTAGGGTGCACTCCTAATAAAACTGCTTCTGCCCGGGAAGTCTTACATAGTTTTTCTAACTTGCGTAGAACCATATTACTTACAGTCTCGGCAGATAAAACTCTACCTGTCCCAGAGCAATAAGGGCAAGAAGTCCTTAACATATTTTCCAGATCTCTTCTTGATCTCTTTCTGGTAAGTTCAACTAAACCTAATTCGGTTTTTTGGATAATATTGGTCTTGGTTTTATCTTTCTTTAAACTTTCCTCTAATTTTTTTACCACCTTTTCTCTATCTTCTTGGCTTTCCATATCGATAAAATCAACTATGATAATCCCACCAATATCTCGTAACCTTAACTGGAGCCCTATCTCCTCTGAAGCTTGTAAATTAGTCTTTAAAATAGTTCTTCTCATATCTTTTTTGCCCACAAATTTCCCGGTATTTACATCAATAACTGTTAAGGCCTCGGCCTGGTCAAAGATTAAATATCCTCCACACTTAAGCCACACCTTTTTTTGTAAAGCTTTGTTAATTTCCTTTTCAATGCCATACTCTTCAAATATAGTTTTTTCATCATTATAAAATGATACCCTTGGTTCTAAGTTGGACAAAGATAAGGTTTTTAAAAATTTTAATATGTTTTTATATTCAGTTTTAGAATTTACTAAAATTTCATCTATTTCTTCAGTAAACAGATCACGAATAATTCGATAAGTAAGGGTTAAGTCTTCATGGAGCAACATAGGCGCTTTAGCCTTCTTAGCCCTCTTTTTAATCTTATTCCATAATCTAATTAAAAAATCTAGATCCGGTAAAAAATCCTCTAATTCTTTCCCCCAGCCAGCAGTCCGTATAATTAATCCGACATCCTTCGGCTTTGTTTGTTGAAGAATTTTTTTCAATCTTTCTCTTTCCTTCTCATCTTCAACCCGATGAGAAATCCCTATACTTGCATTATTAGGCATTAAAACTAAATATCTACCAGGTAAACCTATATTTGTGGTAACTCGGGCTCCTTTGGGAGTAATCGCTTCTTTTACTGCTTGCACTATAATTTCTTGACCCACTTTAATTTTGTCAACAGTGGGTGGATGATTGGTAGAAGTCTGTGCATCCTTTACCTTCTCGCTGTCTTCAGCATTAGGGGTACTATCAATGTGTAAAAAAACATTTCTCTCAATCCCAATGTCTACAAATGCTGCTTCTATTCCGGGTAAAACATTAATCACTTTGCCTTTATAGATATTGCCCACAATTTTATCATCTTCAATTCTCTCTATATGGATTTCTACTAATCTTCCATCTTCAGTTATAGCTACTCTCTCTTCAGTTAACCCTACGTCTATTATCACTTTTTTATTCATTCAAAAACTCCTGTTTTGCGTTTAAATAGTTTTATATTATCTTACTCTAAATAACTCTAATAGTAAAGGATAATAAATTCTACTCTAATAGATTTATTATCCTTCAGTTAAGCATAAATATTATTTTATCTCTTTTAATTAATTAAAAATTAATAATCGATAACCTCTTGGTTTTTTATATATAATCCATCCCGGCAAATCTGCTTGATATCGAAAATATAACCAGAATTAGATAACCAGGCTTCAACAACATATCGAGGGTTTAAATTTCCTTCTTGTCCAATATTTAACCACAAATTAATCTCCAGAATTTGGTCCTGACATTTTTTAACTGACATATTTATAATTGCAGGCCTTGTATTAATCTTTTTTATGCCCTTTTTAGTCTGCTTCTCTATTACAATTTCTTCCTGGTTTAAAAATCCCTTAATATTTTTATCTATCTCTTTCTTCAGATCTTTTAATTCTCTATCAACCTTTTCTTCTCTTAAAATCTCTCTATTTAGGTTTTCCTTATTTTGATTTAAATCTTCCTTACTTAAATTTATTACACTTTTCTTTAATTTCAGAGTGATTATATAAAAAGCAGAACTGATTATTTTAACTAAGGAATCAGAAGGTAAAGGAATTATCTTGGCTTGTAATACCTTTAACCCACAAGGTAAGACAACATTTAATCTATATATCAGGTCTTCGGGTTCTATTTTTTTCTTTACTCTGATATCCAAATATTCAGAAGTGCTACTAATCCCCAGGGGCAAAGGAGGGCCAAAAGACATTCTAAATCTAGGATTAAAGCCACCAGATATGACCATCGGAATATCTGCTCTTCTTAGAGCCCGGGTAAAAACCTGGGTCAGATTTAAATGAGAAATGTATTTAATAGGACCATTTTTGCAATATTTTACTCTGATTAATCGTTCCAAATTATTAAATCCTTCCTTTCACAGGCTCCGCAGGAAGTGCAGGAATCAAATCGACAATCAAGGGTTGCCTCTCCCTTTAAGGCTTTCTCTTTTTCTTTAAGCAGATATTCTTTTTTAACTCCACAAGAGATATGGTCCCAGGGTAAAATTTCATCATCTTTCCGCACTCGATTAGCATAAAATTCCATAGAAAGTCCACTCTCGGCAAAGGCCTTTTGCCAGGCTTCAAAATTAAACTGTTCTCTCCAGGCATCAAATTTACAT
>DAOWEX010000074.1:0-8615 GCA_030638265.1 Atribacterota bacterium | reverse complement strand
GATAAAATGGGTAGAAATTAACCAATAACCTTCCTAGAACCCTTATCAGATAAGGGTTTAAAAGGGTGGAGGTGAAGAATAAAATAGAGGTACCCTAAAAGCCTTGCAAGACAAGGGTTTTAGAGTTTTCTGAAAGGCACTTATATCAGTAATCAGGAGGTGAATAATAAATATGACAAAACCATTATTTAAAGTTAGTACCCCTGAAGAAGTAATTAAAGTACTAAAAGATCATTTAGATATTCAGAAAATAATTCAGAAAAATCGAGAGATAGTCAATATTAAAGACTCTTTACACAGGGTCTTGGCTGAAGAGATTATCTCTCCTTGTAATCTACCGGGATTTAATCGTTCTACAATGGATGGTTATGCGATTAGGGCAGAAGATTCTTTCGGGGCAAGCGAGAGTTTACCCTCATATCTGAAAATTATTGGAGAAATAAAGATGGGTAGTAAGTCCGAATTTAAGATTAATCCTGGAGAAGCAGTAAAAATTTCTACTGGTGGAATGTTGCCGGAAGGTGCGAATGCAGTAATAATGTTGGAATATACTGCCCTGATTGATGATACCACTGTTGAGCTAAGAAGATCGGTTGCTCCCTGGGAAAATATAGTACGAGAAGATGAAGACCTGAAAGCAGGGGAAGTCCTATTAAAAGAAGGATATAGATTACGTCCCCAGGATATAGGAATATTGGCCGGGATAGGGAAGATAAATATCAAAGTTTTTAAAAGGCCTCGAGTAGCTATCATTTCAACAGGTAATGAAATAATTCCTGCTCAAAATGAGCCTCAAATAGGAGAGATAAGAGACATAAATTTATATACTCTCGGTGCTTGTGTGGAGGAAGCAGATGGAATTCCCATATATAAGGGAATTATTAAGGATGAAGTAGATCTTCTTGAGCAAGAAATAAGAAAAACTATTAAGAAGGATAAAGTAGAGGTAGTGATTGTATCTGGAGGGAGTTCAATGGGGACCAGAGATATAACTCTGGAGGTCCTTAATAAATTAGGAAAACCAGGAGTGCTAATTCACGGTGTATCAGTAAGGCCAGGGAAACCTACTATAATTGCTATAGCTAATGATAAGCCGATATTTGGCTTGCCTGGTCATCCAGTCTCATCAATGATTATCTTTAATCTCTTTGTCCGGCCCTTAATAAGCTGGCTCCAGGGGGGAGATTATAATTATGATTCTGATAATCCAAAAGAAGTAAAAGCTGAACTTACTTGTAATGTGGTATCAGATTCTGGGAGAGAGGATTATGTTAGAGTTTTTATGTATAAGGAGAAGGGGAAATTTTATGCCGAGCCAGTTTTGGGAAAATCAGGATTGATCTCTACCATGGTCCGGGCATCAGGTTTGATAAAAATTGGGTTAAATATAGAAGGAATAGAAAAGGGCAGCAAAGTCATGGTTAAATTATTTTAACATTTAACACGGCACACCGTATTGCTACATTTGAGACGCCTGTCCTTCTTTGGGCACGATACATAGTGCCCCTAGTCCTGAATCTTAGTTTTCTTCACGCGATACTCGATACTCGATACGCGATACGAATTGCTATTCACTAACGACTAATTAAGGGAGGAGCAATTAGTTTGAAGAGAAATATTTATTTAAGTAAATTATCCTTAAAAGAAGCTCAAGAAAAATTTACTAAAGTTTTGGCAAATCTCAAAATCAATCAACCCTTAAAGGGGGAATTGGTATTTACTGAAGACTCCCTGGGGCGAGTTACTGCAGAGCCCGCTTTTGCTAAAATATCTTCTCCCTACTATCAGGCCGCGGCTATGGATGGAGTGGTAGTTAGGGCAAGAGACACTTACCACGCCTCTGAATCTTCTCCCCTTATGTTAAGGATTGGTAAAGACTTCTATTTTATAAATACTGGCAATCCCATACCTTTCGAGTTTGATGCAGTAATAAAAATTGAAGATATTAATCCGGTGGGCGAAATAGGGCAGAGAAAAATGAAGAAAAAAGATATTACTGATGAGCTTACTAAGATGGAAGAAAAAAACATTAAAGAGATTATGATATTTTCTTCAGCCTTCCCCGGACAACACATCCGTAATATTGGAGAAGATATAGTAGCCAATCAGCTAATTATTCCAGTTAATCAACGAATTCGTCCAGTAGATGTAGGGGTTTTATTGGCTGGAGGGATAAATCAGCTTTTAGTTCGCAGAAGACCTAAAGTAATAGTTATTCCTACAGGAGATGAATTGATTCAACCAGGGGAAAGAATTATTCCTGGCAAAATTATTGAATATAACTCTAAAATAATCAAAGGTTTAATTTCTGAGTGGGGAGGAGAAGCCCAAGTTTATGAAATCGTAAAAGACATTCCCGGGCATTTGAAGAAGATTTTACTTAAGGCTGCCCCACAAAATGATATGGTAGTGGTCATCGCTGGCTCCTCTGCTGGTTCAAAAGACTTCACCCCTGAGATTGTTAAAAACATAGGCGAGGTACTGGTTCATGGAGTAGCTATTATGCCCGGGAAACCCACCATTTTAGGAATTATTAATAAGACTCCCCTCATTGGACTTCCTGGTTATCCTGTTTCTGCAATTATATCGGCTGAGCAGTTCTTAAAACCTTTAATCTTCAAAAGATTAGGCCTGACTATACCGAAAAGAAAAGAAATTAAAGTTCATATGGCCCACAAAGTGGTTTCTCGTTTAGGTGATGAAGAGTTTTTAAGGGTAAAATTAGGGAATATCGGAGAAAAAATAATGGCTTATCCTCTTCCTCGGGGGTCAGGGGTAATAACTTCATTGGTGGAAGCAGATGGCATAATTCGTATTCCTTCTTTAAGGGAAGGTTTAGATTTCGAAGAAGAAGTAAATGTTGAGCTTTGGAAAGATTTAAATACTATTATGAATAATATTATTATAGCTGGCAGTCATGATCTAATCTTAGATGTTTTAAAGAATGAGTTACAGGAAGATCTTTCTGACTATAGGTTAGTTTCTTTTAATGTAGGAAGTATGGGAGGTTTAATGGCTTTAAAACAAAACCGGACTCATCTTGCTACTGCTCATCTATTAGATCCAGAGAGTGGAGAATATAATTTTCCTTATCTGAAGAAGGTTCTCCCCCAAAAAGAATTAATAGTGGTTGATTTAGCTTACCGAGAGCAAGGGATAATGGTAAAAAAGGGAAATCCTAAAAATATAAAAGAATTAGATGATTTGACCAGAGAGGATATAAAGTTTATAAATAGACAGAAAGGTTCAGGCACCAGAATTTTATTGGATTATTTATTAAAAAAGAAAGCAATTAACCCTATGGATATTAAGGGTTATTTCCAGGAAGAGTTTACTCATTTGATGGTAGCATCTGCGGTAGCTACCGGGATTGTAGATGCTGGTTTGGGGATTTTATCTGCTGCCAAAGCTTTTCATTTAGACTTTGTCCTAATGGCTAAAGAAAGATATGATATAATTATACCTAAAGAGAATTATTCTTCTTTGAAAATTCAAAAACTATTAACCATTATTAAGTCGGAAAAGTTTAAGAAGAAAGTTTTGAGTTTGGGTGGTTACGATCTTTCTCAGAGCGGAAAGGTGATGGAAGAATGAATCAATTAGTAGATAGTTTTGGAAGAAAAATTACCTACCTTCGGGTTTCTATTACTGATCGGTGTAACTATAGATGTATTTATTGCAAACCTGCAGAACAATTCAAATTTATCCCTCATGAAGAGATTTTAAGATATGAAGAGATGGTAGAAATTATTGAAAAGGCAGTTAATTTAGGGATAACTAAAGTCAGAATAACTGGTGGGGAACCTTTAGTGAGGAAAGGAATAATAGATTTTATAAAGAAATTAAAAAGAATAGAAAAATTAGAAGACATATCTTTAACTACTAATGGTTTTTTTCTGGCTGAATATGCTGAAGAACTGAAAGCTGCGGGGTTGAACAGGGTAAATATTAGTTTGGATTCCTTACAGAAAAATAAATATAGAAAGATTACCCGGGGAGGAAATTTAGAGAGGGTGCTAAAAGGGATAGATTCTGCCTTAAAGGCAGGATTACTGCCTATCAAAATTAATACTGTACTGATAAGAGGAATTAATGATGACGAAGTAGATGATTTTTTAAGATTAGCCATAGAGAAACCTTTGAATATTCGTTTTATTGAATTAATGCCTTCCGGAGAAGAAGTTACAGATAATTGTAAGGGTAAATTTATTTCAGTTTTAGAGATTAAAGAGAGTTTGGCAAAAAAATATTCATTTAATCCTATTAATACAAGTTCAGATAATGGACCAGCAAAATATTACGAGATTGAAAGGGGCAAAGGTACCATAGGTTTTATTACTGCTTTAAGTCAACATTTTTGCCAATCATGTAATCGCATTAGATTAACTTCTGATGGAAAGATAAGACCATGTCTCTTTTCTAATCAAGAAATTGATCTAAAAAAGGCCATTAGAGAGGTGGAAAATACAGAAAACAAACAAATTCTAAGAAGGAAAGCAATAAGGGATAAAATAGAGATGGCAGTAAAACTAAAACCAAAAGGTCATAAAATTAAAGAAGGGATCTCAAATAAAATATCCTTTAAAATGTCCCGAATTGGAGGTTGATAAAATGAAGGCAAAAGAATTAAGCCATTTTAATGAGGAAGGAAAAGCTCGTATGGTAGATGTGGGCGACAAAGAGGACACCCAGCGAATGGCAATTGCCCAAGGAGAAGTAATTATGCAACCTGAAACCTTAAGGCTAATTAAGGAGGGGAAAATTACCAAAGGAGATGTTTTGGCAGTAGCTCAAGTAGCTGGTATTATGGCTGCTAAACAGACCAGCCAGATTATTCCTATGTGTCACCCTTTAATGCTTACCAGTGTGGATCTTAATTTTGAAATTAATGAAGAGGCACATAAAATTATCATAAAATCTAAAGTCAAGACTGTGGGCAAAACTGGAGTGGAAATGGAGGCTTTAACTGCTGTAGCAGTAGCTGGCCTTACTATTTATGATATGTGCAAGGCGGTAGATAGGGGGATGACCATAAAAGCCATTCTACTGGTAGAGAAAATCGGAGGAAAGAGCGGACATTATCTAAAATCTAAATAAGCCTGGTTAGATAGTCAATATTTAGCATGATAAATCAAAGATAGGAGATGAAATATAGATAATGAATAAAAAAATGAAAGGGAAAATTTTAGCAGTCTGTCGAAGTGAAAAAAGGGGGACAGTAAAGAGCGAAATAGGAGAAGGTCTACTCATCGAAAATTTTGGTCTAAAATATGATGCCCATACTGGTAAGTGGCATAGGCAGATTAGTTTATTAGGAGTGGAAAGCATTGATAAGATGCAGAGCAAAGGGTTTAAAATAAAATATGGAGATTTTGCCGAAAATTTAACTATAGAAGGTATTGTTTTACATCAACTTCCTTTAGGAACAAAATTAAAAGTTGGAGAAAATGTTTTATTAGAAGTAACTCAGATAGGCAAAGAATGTCATAGTGATTGTGAGGTTAGAAAAAAGATCGGAGATTGTGTGATGCCTCGAGAGGGTATCTTTGCTCGAGTTTTAAAGGGAGGCAAGGCAAAAGTAGGGGATGATATTGAGGTGTTAACAGGATGATTAAAGTAGGTATTTTAACTATAAGCGATAAAGGGGCACGAGGAGAGCGAGAAGATCAAAGTGGAAAACTAATCGAGGAAATAGTTAAAAAAATCGAAGGAGAGGTTAAATATTACCAAATTATCCCTGACGAGAAAGATATTATTCAAGATGAATTAGTAAAAGCAGTTGATGGGTTACATCTGGATTTAATTTTGACCACCGGAGGGACAGGCTTAGGGAAAAGAGATGTCACTCCAGAGGCTACTTTGGCAGTAATAGAAAAAGAAGTTCCTGGGATTAGCGAAATCATCAGAAGTGAAAGTTTTAAGCAGACTAATCGAGCGATATTATCTCGAGGGGTGGCAGGGATCAGAAAAGAAAGTTTAATTATAAATTTACCAGGTAGCCCCGGAGGCGTAAAAGAATCCTTAGAAATAATTTTAGATGCTCTACCTCATGGTATAGAGATTATCAAGGGGCAAGTTAATGAATGTGCAAGATAAAAGAAAGAAATCAGGTGGTAATTAGTGAAGGTTATATTTTTAGGCACTAGTTCGGGTATGCCTACTTTAAGGCGTAATGTATCAGCAATTGCCCTTGTTTTTACCAACAGTAATAAATTATGGTTGTGGGACTGCGGAGAAGGCACTCAACAACAAATACAAAAAACTCCTTTAAAATTATCTAAATTGGAGAAAATTTTTATTACTCATTTACACGGAGATCATATATTTGGACTTCCCGGTTTATTAGCATCTCGAGGATTGAGAAGTGGTCAAAATTTGAGTGGAATCCAGTTATATGGACCAGAAGGACTTGATATTTACTTAAATGAAGTTCAAAATATAACCAAGACTTATTTTCCTTATGAAATCGAAATAAAAGTCATTCCTGAAAATTTATCTAAGGGTACTCTCTGGGAAGACCAGGAATATATAGTACGTTATGTTTTGCTTAATCATAATATTAAAACCTATGGTTATTTTATTGAGGAGAAAAAAGGGATAAGCCGTTTTTTAGTGGAAAAAGCTCGTCAATTTAATATTCCACCTGGCCCGATTTACGGGGCGTTAAAAGAGGGTAAAACAGTTAAATTACCTGATGGGAGAATCTTTCAGGGCAAAGATTTTATAAGTAAAATTAGAAAGGGGAGAAAAGTAGTCTTTTGTGGTGATACTACCTATTGTGAGAATTTAGTACTCTTAGCAAAAGATGCTGATCTCTTAATTCATGAAGCGACATTCTCTCAACAGGAAGAAGATATAGCTAAAAGAAATTTTCATTCAACTACTACAATAGCTGCCCAGGTTGCTAAAGAGGCTCAAGTTAAACAGTTGATACTAACCCATATTAGCCCTCGATATGGCTCAAATAATAATAGGTCGGTAATAACTGAGAGGGATTTACTTGCCGAAGCACAAAACATATTCCCTCAAACTTTATTAGCTGAAGATTTTATGGAATATATAGTATAGTGGTATAAAGAATATTGTTAGAATAGAGATTATAAAAAATACTTGAAATTTGTCAATCTTTGAGTTATTCTTAATATTACAAATATTTTTTGTATTTGAGTCTTTTTGCTTATTTTATTTAATTAGGATATATATTTTATTAAAGTATCGCAATTTCATGGTTATAAACTAAACAAAAATTGGGGAATTCCAAAAAACTTTCTCTTTTCCCCTGAATATCTAATAAACCCCATAAGTGGTAATTATAATAGAAGGAGGAAGATATAAAATGAAAGCTACAGTTGATAAAGATTTATGTACTGGATGTGGACTTTGCGAAGACACCTGTCCTGAAGTCTTTGAGATAAAAGATGGTATAGCGGTAGTAAAGGTTAGCAAGGTACCAGATGATTTGATTGATTCATGTAAAGAGGCTGCTGATGATTGTCCAGTAGAAGCCATAACTTGTGAGTAAGAAAGGAAAATGAAATGATATAATTAAAAAAGGAGCAGATTTTGTGAATCCGCTCCTTTTTTAATCTAAAGATTAGTATAACCGATATACTCTTGCTTCATAAGGGCGTAGATATATTCTTTTAATATCTTCTTTTTCTTCAATATGGTAATTACTGATTAGTAGCTCTTTTTCTTGGTAATTAATATTTTCCGGAAGATTAAAAATTGTTTGGCTGGAAAAGAAGTTAAGGATAATTAGTAATCGGTCTTTATCAAGAGAACGTAAATAGCAATAAATATGTTCATCATCTTCTAAGACAAGCTGATAATCTCCATAGATCATAATTAAATTTTTTTTCCTAAGCTGGATTATTTTTTGGTAATAATAAAATATTGAATTTGAGTCTTTTAAATTATGGTCAACATTTATATCTAAATAATTTAGGTTGACTTTTATCCAGGGGGTACCGGTAGTAAAACCAGCATTAGGGCTATCACTCCACTGCATAGGAGTGCGGGCATTATCCCGACTTGTTCGATGGATAGCTTCCATAATTTTTTCTTTAGGAAGACCTTTTTTGGTCATCTCGCGATAGAAATTTAGAGTTTCTATATCACGATGGTCTTCTATAGTATCGAAAGCAACATTCGTCATTCCAATTTCTTCGCCTTGATAGATATAGAGAGTACCGGGAAGAGTATGTAAAAGAGTGGCTAACATCTTGGCTGATTCTACTCGGTATTTCTTATTGTCACCAAATCGGGAAATTATTCGGGGTTGATCATGGTTATTCATATAAAGAGTATTCCAGCCTTTTTCTTCTAAGTACTCATACCACTTAGTAAAGATTTTTTTTAATTCAGTCAATTTCCACTTTTTGGGCTTCCATTTATTTATCGGGTCATGGTCAATTTCCATCAATTCGAAATGAAAGACCATATCAAGTTCATGTCTATCATGATTAGCATACTTAGCTGCGATTTGGGGGGTAGTCCCGGGAGTTTCTCCTACAGTCATAATGTCGTATTTTGAAAGCACTTTTTTGTTCATCTCTTGCAGGTATTCGTGAATACGCGGGCCATTTAAAAAATAAGGGCTGCCATCTCCATAT
>DAOWEX010000082.1:0-2185 GCA_030638265.1 Atribacterota bacterium | reverse complement strand
GTTGAACATAATTATTTATACTCCTTGCTTTTGAAGTATCTCTTTGCTTCACCTACAGTATATAGTGATCCAGTTATACAGATTAAATCATCCTTATGTGAATTAGATAAAGCACATTTTATAGCTTGGGGAATATTTTCTGTAACAATTATTCTATCTTGACTTATGTATTGAGCAGCTTCTTGTGCAATTATTTGAGGAGGAGTTGCTCGGGGGTTTTTTGCTTTAGTAGTAATAATTAAATCAGCTATAGGTGATATTACCCGGATCATCTTTTTATAATCTTTATCAGAAAAAATAGCCAATACTAAAATAAGTCGATGATAAGAAAATACCTCTTCTAAGGCTTGGCGAACCATCTTAACTCCATTGGGATTATGTGCGCCATCTAAGATTAATAAAGGGTCATATTGGATGATTTCTAACCTTCCTTCCCACTTAACTTTCTCTAAACCTTCCAGTATTGCTCTTTTAGAAATATTTAAGCCCCTAATTCTAAGAGCTTCTATGGCTGTAACAGCGGTAGCTGCATTATCTACTTGATATTTGCCTAATAAAGGGATATATAGATTTTTATAATCATTATAAATTCCCTTTAAATTAAATATATTACCTTTAACATCAGATTTCATTATCTTATAATTTATTTCTTTACCTATACCAAAAATAAGAGAATTTTTCTCGCAGGTTATTTTTTTAATTTCATCGTAAGCTTCATCATATTGATTAGAAGTTATTACAATTCCTCCAGATTTAATAATTCCACCTTTTTCTCCGGCAATTTCTTTTATACTATTCCCTAATTTATCCATATGGTCATAATCAATGTGTGTAATAACTGAAATTAAAGGTTCACAAACATTGGTAGCATCTAACCTGCCGCCTAATCCTACTTCTAAAACTAAAAAGTCTACTTTTTCTTCAAAAAAATAAAGAAAAGCCATTGTGGTAATTACTTCAAAGAAAGTAGGATGGTTATATCCAGATGTATGATCAACTTCCTTAATATAGGGTTTAATCCTCTCTAATAACTCACAAATCTTTCTCTCACTTATAGATTGAAAATTAATCTTCATTCTTTCAGTAAAATCAACTAAATGAGGAGAAGTATAAAGGCCAACTTTAAAACCATCAGATTGAATGATTGAACTTATTATCGCCGCAGTTGACCCCTTTCCATTAGTTCCAGATATATGAATTATATTTAGTTTTTTATGAGGGTTACCTAAAAGAAAAAGTAGATAGGAAATATTTTTAAGACCTAATTTTATTCCATATTTGGTTAAATTATAAATATACTCCAATGCTTCCGCATAGGTTATCATATTTACCTCTGTCCCGTTTTTGACACTTCATCTAAATGTCATTGCGAGGAGTACCGCAAGCCTGTCCCTGCGAAAGCAGGGGAAGCAATCTCATTCCGAGATTGCCACGCTCCCTACGGTCGCTCGCAATGACGGATGAATTTACCTCAAGGTTTTTAGGTTATTTTCCAATCTTTCTTTGATGCCTCTTAAATCATTAGCTTTTTCTCTTTCTTTTTTAATAATATCTTCTGGAGCTTTGGATAAAAAATCTTTATTATTTATCTTTTTAAATACGGTATTCAGTTCATTTTCTATTTTTTTTAATCTCTTCTCTAACCGGCCTGTCTCCTCTGAAATATTAATTATGCCTTTTAGTGGAACAAAGACTTCTACTCCCTCTAAAACACCTGTAGCCGAATAAGCCGGTTTCCTAATACCCTTTTTGATCTTTAATGATTTTATTTTAACCAGTGTTTCTATATAATAAAGATTTTCTTTAATTAATTCTAAATTGCCGCCTTCAGTAATATTCAAATACAAATCTATCTTTTTACTATATGGAATATTCATGTCTGACTTAATATTTCTTATAGTTTTAATAATGCTCATAATTTTATTCATATTTTCTTCTGCGTCTTTATTTACATACTTATCTTTATATTGAGGCCAGGATGAAATCATAATACTTTCCCCTTTATGAGGAAGTTTCTGCCAAATTTCTTCAGTTATGAAAGGCATAAAGGGGTGTAAAAGCCTTAAAGTATTTTCAAGAACAAACCACAAAATATATTGAGCTGTTTGCCTTTTTATTTTATCTTTTTCTTGATATAATCTTGGTTTAATAAATTCTATATACCAATCACAAAACTCGTTCCAGG
>DAOWEX010000033.1:0-20879 GCA_030638265.1 Atribacterota bacterium | reverse complement strand
CACCCTTCCTGAGGTAAAGGAAAAAGAATCACCCTTCGGGAGCAGACCCCTTTCTATTATGATAGAAAATTCAGAGGGAGCCCGTCCCCAGACTGGTTTAGATAAGGCCAATATTGTTTATGAAGTTTTAGCAGAAGGTGGGATAACTAGATTTTTAGCTATTTATTATGATAAAGATGCAGAAGAAGTTGGACCAGTAAGGAGTGCCCGTCCTTATTTTGTTAGTAAGTCTTTAGAACACCAGGCAATTTATGTCCATATAGGGGGAAGTGAAGAAGCTTATAATTTCATAAAGACAGAAAAAATTGATGATATAAATGAATTTGTAGACTTTCAACCTTTTTGGCGAACTAAAGACAGACAACCGCCACATAATTTATATACCTCAACTATTAAGCTAAGAAAAGAAGCTAACAAATTAGGTTATATCGAAATGATAAAGAAGGAAGAATATCAATTTGAAACTGATAGGAATGAAAAATTAACTGGCAGACAAGCCAATACTATAGTAATTCCTTATAACAGTATTTATACAATTAGTTATAAATATCAGCCCGAATCGATGAAATATCTAAGATTTATTAATGGTGAGCCCCATATAGATGCTAAGACCAAAAAACAATTGTCAATAGATAATATTATTGTCCAATTTGTCGAAACCAAAGTCATTGATGAAGAGGGAAGATTAGCAATGGATTTTATTGGTGAGGGAAGAGGTTTAATATTCTTTAAAGGAGATTCTGAAGAAATTACCTGGAAAAAGCAGGACTTAAGGGCAAGGACAGTATTTTTTAATAAAGAGGGAGACCGAATAGCTTTCACGCCAGGGAGCATCTGGATCCAAATTGTCTCCTCAGATTTAACGGTAGAATATTAAAATGTTACATAACTGTTGAGATCTCTAAATTTGTGGATAATATGAACATGAGAAAATTAGAAGAAATTTTAGGATATTTTTTAGATTATTTATCTGTTGAAAGAGGCTTAGCACAAAATACTATAATTTCTTATAGATATGATTTGATAAAATACATTAATTTTTTTAAAAAAAATAAGGTTCAGTTTTTTAACCAAACCAACAAAGGATTAATTAATAATTACTTTGTTTATCTAAGAAAAGAAGGCTTAGAGATTAATTCGATTTCTAGAAATTTAGTTGCGATAAAGATGTTTTATCGTTTTATGTTAGCTGAAGGTTTTATCAATGAAGATGTTAGTAGTTTAATTGAATTTCCCCGAGTAAGCAAGAAGCTCCCTTATGCTTTAAGTTTAAGGGAGATAAATATTTTATTAGATGATTCAAATTTTAAAGAATATTTGGGGCAAAGGGACCAGGCAATATTGGAATTATTCTATGCTACTGGAATAAGAGTATCAGAGTTAATAAACTTGAAGATTGATGATATAAATATGGAAAATCAGATGGTAAAATGTTTAGGAAAAGGTTCTAAAGAACGAATTATTCCTTTTGGAAGTAAAGCCCATCAGTCTTTAAGCTTATATCTTAAAGAAGTTAGACTAAGATTAGCTAAAGACCCCAAAGAAAATGCTTTATTTTTAAATAATAGAGGGGAGAGACTTTCCCGACAGGGAATATTTTTTTTAGTGAAAAAGCATGCTCGTAAAGCAGGGATAGAAAAGAAGGTAACCCCCCATACTTTAAGGCATACCTTAGCTACTCATTTACTGGAAAATGGGGCTGATCTCAGGTCGGTTCAGGAGATGCTGGGCCATTCGGATATTTCTACTACCCAGATTTATACTCATGTAAGTAGAAAATGGATTAAAGAGGAATATTACAGAGCTTTTCCCCGAACATAAATTAGTCGTTAGTGAATAGTGAATAGTAGGACAGGCGTCCCGCCTGTCTATTGGATAATTAAATATTAGCAAATAGCGAACAAGTCGTTAGTTATTTAGCCGATAGTCGTTAGAACGAGATACAAGATACGGATATAAGAGTTTTGAGCTATGCTTTTATACTTTATTTGATTAAAATCATTTTTGAAATTTACAAGAAGAAGGAGGGGACTTAATAAGAGTGGTAGATTTGAAAGCAAAAATTGCAGAAAGCGTTGAATATATTAATAAAAAAAGTAAGATTAAACCCAAGATTGCTATTATCCTGGGGACTGGATTGGGAAGATTAGCAGAAGATATTAAAGAAAAAGAAATAATTCCTTATGGTGATATTCCTAATTTTCCTATATCTACTGTTCAAAGCCATAGTGGCAACTTGGTTTTAGGAAAATTGGGAAATAAAGAAGTAGTAGCCATGCAAGGGAGATTTCATTATTATGAGGGTTATAGCTTAGAAGAAGTCACTTTTCCTGTAAGGGTTATGAAAAAGTTAGGAGCAGATATAATCATTATTTCTAATGCAGCAGGAGGGATGAACCGATCTTTTAAAAGAGGGGATTTAATGATTATTACTGATCATATAAATTTATTTGGAAATAACCCCTTAATTGGTCCCAATGATGAAGAATTAGGACCGAGATTTCCGGATATGTCTGAAGCTTACAGCCGAAAGCTCATTGAATTGGCTCTAAAGGTAGCATTAAAAGAAAAAATTAAATTACATCAAGGGATATACGCAGGTTTAACTGGGCCTACTTTGGAAACGCCTGCAGAGTATAGATTTTTAATAAAGATTGGGGCAGATGCAGTTGGGATGTCTACAGTTCCAGAGGTGATAGTAGCAAATCATATGGGAATGAAAGTACTGGGGATTTCTTGTATCACCGATATAGCTATAGATGGGGTAATAGAAAAGACTAGTTTAGAGGAAATATTAAAAGCCGCCTCTGATGCTGAACCCACCATGACTAAATTAGTCAAGAAGGTGATTGAAAAAATTGATTAATAATGGTTTAAGAATTGCCCTTTTATCTGCTCTACCTATTACTGAATTAAGAGGGGCTATTCCTTTGGCTTTAACAATTTATAAAATGCCCGTTTTCCCGGCATATATTTTTGCGGTTTTGGGAAATATAGTACCGGCAATTTTTTTATTACTTTATTTAAAACCCTTTTCGGATTTTTTATGTCAATGGCGTTTGTTTAATATGTTTTTTGAATGGCTTTTTAAAAGAACACGCCGGAATAATGTGGAAAAATACGAAAAGTATGGGGCATTATTTTTATTATTCTTTGTGGCTATCCCACTTCCTGTAACTGGAGCCTGGACTGGTTCGGTTGCCGCATTTGTCCTTGGAATAAGATTTTGGTATGCTTTTCCTACGATAGTAGGAGGGGTTATGATTGCAGGAATAATTGTTACTTTAGCTAGTCTGGGAGTTATTAATTTTATTTAAAATCGTTAGCTGGTTTGATATTAATACATCAACTAATTAACTAGGTAACCAATTAACTATTAGAGAGAGGAAAAGATGAGAACTATAGAATGGAAAGAAGGGAAAGTTTTTTTAATTGACCAGAGAAAACTTCCCTTAAAATGTGAAGTAATTAATTGTTCTACCTATCAAGAGGTAGCTGAGGCTATTAAGAAAATGAAGATAAGAGGTGCACCAGCTATCGGAGTAGCGGCTGCCTTTGGAATGGCCTTAGCTGCTTATTCTTCAAAGGCAAAGAATCATGAGAAATTTACCCATGATATGGAAGAGGCGAAAGATTGTCTGGCTTGTACTCGTCCTACAGCAGTTAATTTATTTTGGGCCCTGGATAGGATAATGAAATTAATAACAGCTGTGATTAAAAGAGATATTGAACTTTTAAAATTGAAAGATTTAATTTTCCAGGAAGCTAAAAATATTGAGCAGGAAGATGTTGAGATAAATAAGAATATGGGAAGATATGGTTCTTCGCTTATAAAAGACGGAGATAGCATTTTGACTCATTGCAATGCCGGGGCTTTAGCAACTGTAGATCATGGTACAGCCTTAGGGGTAATTCGAACTGCTTTTGAAGAGGGGAAGAAAATACATGTCTATGTCGATGAAACCAGACCGGTATTACAGGGAGCCCGACTCACCACCTGGGAATTGATGCAAGATAAAATTCCCTTTACTTTAATTACTGATAGTATGGCTGGATTTTTAATGTCAAAAAATAAAGTAAACCTGGTAATAGTAGGGGCAGATCGTATTGCCCTTAATGGTGATGTGGTTAATAAGATTGGGACTTATTCTTTATCTGTATTAGCTCGGGAAAATGCAGTGCCTTTTTATGTGGCTGCTCCCCTATCAACTATAGATATTTCTTTAAAGTCAGGACAGGAAATCCCTATTGAAGAACGGGATCCAAAAGAAGTTACCCACATTTTAGGTAAGCAGATAGCCCCTACAGGGGTGAAAGTGTTTAACCCAGCGTTTGATCTAACCCCTAACCGTTATGTGGAGGCCATTATTACCGAAAAAGGGATTATCAAAAAACCTTATGAAAAGAATATTAAAAAAATATTAAATTAGTTAGATAGTTACTTAGTTACCTAATTAGTTAGTTCTCTAAGTGTCCGGTTAATCAGTTATCTTGTAAATTAACCAATTAACTAGCTAACTAGCTAACCAACTAACTAAATACAGGAGGAGAAAATTGGATTCAGGAAAATTTATTATTACCGGAGGAAAGAGATTGGAGGGCAGTGTAGAAATAGCTGGAGCGAAAAATTCTGCCCTATCTATTATGGCCGCCACCCTATTAACTAAAGATGTCTGTATTTTAAGAAATATCCCTCATCTTACCGATGTTGATACTATGGCTGCAGTAATAAGGAAATTAGGGGTTAAAGTGGAATGGAGAGGAGATAATACGCTTTATATCGATTCTGATAATTTTAATAATTATGAGGCCCCTTATGAGCTGGTTAAGAAGATGAGGGCTTCTATTTTGGTTATGGGGCCACTCTTAGCTCGCTTAAAGAAAGCGAAGATATCTTTGCCGGGCGGTTGTGCTATCGGTGCTCGCCCAGTTGATTTTCACATAAAGGGTTTTGAAGTTTTAGGTGCTCAAGTTGAAGTGGAAAGGGGCTATATCAAAGCAGAGGTTAAAAAATTAAAAGGGGATGATATATACTTAGATTTTCCCAGCCTGGGAGCAACCGAAAATATAATGATGGCTGCTTCTTTAGCTGAAGGAGTTACTAAAATTGAGAATGCTGCCAAGGACCCTGAAATAGTAGAATTGGGAAATTTTTTAGTAAAGATGGGAGCCAAGATCGAAGGTTTAGGAACTGATTTGATTAAAATAAAAGGAGTAAAAAAATTAAATGGAGTTGAATATAATATAATTCCTGACCGAATAGAAGCAGGAACCTATATGATTGCAGCAGCTATTACAGGTGGAGATATTTTAATAGAAAAAATTAATCCTTTATTATTAAAACCGGTAATAATAAAATTAGAGGAAGCAGGAGTAAAAATTAAACAAAAGAAGGATTCAATAAAAGTAATAGGGCCCAACAGAATTAATGCAGTGGATATTAAAACCCTACCTTTTCCTGGATTTCCTACCGATATGCAGCCTCAGTTTATGGCTTTAACCTGTGTGGCGAAAGGGACGAGTGTTATTATTGAAAGTGTATTTGAGAATAGATTTGCTCATACCGGAGATTTAATAAGAATGGGGGCAGATATTAAAGTTGAAGGACATAGTGCTATTGTCAAGGGTGTAAAGAAATTGAGTGCTGCACCGGTAATGGCCTCAGATTTAAGGGGTGGAGCAGCTTTGATATTGGCTGGTTTGGTAGCAGAAGGAACTACTGAACTGAGCAGAATATATCACTTAGATAGAGGATATGTGAAGTTGGCAGATAAGCTGACTTCTTTAGGAGCAGATATTCATCGAGTGGAAGAGTAATATACTAAATACTAATTTTAGGTAGAGGAGGAGAAAATAAATATGCTAGGAATGGACAGAAGTCTGGGCATAGACCTGGGAACCGTAAGTGTTATAATTTATATGAAGGGGAAAGGTATTGTCCTTCAAGAACCTTCAGTAGTATCAATTTTACAAGATAGTGGAAAGGTCCTGGCAGTGGGAGAAGAAGCGAAAGATATGCTGGGTAAAACGCCAGGAAATATAATTGCTATTCAACCAATGAAAAGTGGGGTTATTGCAGATTATGAAATAACCGAAAAAATGTTGAGTTATTTTATCAAAAAGGTATGTGGTAATAGTAAGGTATTTCGTCCTCAAGTAGTAATTTGCGTCCCTTCAGGAGGGACTGAAGTAGAGAAGAGAGCAGCCATAGAAGCAGCTATGCAAGCTGGAGCAAGAAAGGCTTATTTAATTGAAGAGACGATGGCAGCAGCTATTGGAGCAGGTTTGGATATAAGTGAACCTTATGGCAATATGATTATTGATGTAGGAGGAGGGACCGCCGACATAGCGGTTATATCTCTTGGCGGAATTGTGGTTAGTGAATCGTTAAGAATAGCCAGTAATGACTTTGATGAAAATCTTATAAAATATATCAAAGATAAATATAATTTAATGATTGGTGAAAGAACTGCTGAAACCTTAAAAATAGAAATTGGCACAGCGATGGAATTAGAAGAAGAATTATTTACAGATATAAGAGGAAGAGATTTAGTATCTGGTTTACCCAAGAGTATTTCTGTAGGTTCTAATGAAGTGTTGAAAGCTATTTTTCCTTCCTTAAAAATGATAATAGAAGTAATTAAAGCAGTTTTAGAGAAAACTCCTCCCGAGTTAGCAGCGGATATTGCCGATAAAGGGATTGTCGTTACCGGAGGAGGAGCTTTATTGAGAAACTTTGATCAATTATTGACTGAGGTAATCGGGATACCTGCATATTTATCAGAAAATCCAATTTCCTGTGTAGCCTTAGGTGCGGGGAAGGTTTTGGATAACATCCATATATTAAAGAGTGGGTTGGTAAGTACTTACAAGTAAATTAGTCGTTAGATATGAGGTGAAAATGAAGACGAAATTAAATATTAATTTATTTATAAAATTTATATTTATTTTATTAATTTTATTTAGCTTAAGTGTAAGCGTCGCGTTTTCTAATGATTTGTTTATATCAACCTCAGAGATAAAGCCAGGGATGAGAGGTATAGGAAAGACAGTTTTTCATGGCACTGAAATAGAGACTTTTCAGGTGGATATTATAGATATAATCAAAGGAGAAGGCGAAATTGATAATTTTATTCTTGCCCATCTAAGTGGAGAGAGAATTGAAGCAAGTGGTGGTATCTCGGAGGGGATGAGTGGCAGCCCGGTCTATATAGATGGTAGATTAATTGGAGCTATATCTTATGCCTGGGAAATGAGTGAACATAACCTTTGCCTTATAACTCCTATCCAGGAGATGTTAGAAATATTTGATCTTTCGGTTAAATATGACCAGTCCCTATTTCAGGAATACCAGATTAATAAATCTTTATGTCTTGCCGGGAAGGAAATTAACAAGATAATTGTAAAAGATAGTGTTGAAGATAATAATTTTTACAAAAAAATAAATCAGGAAGAAATTGTTTTTTATCCAGTAACCTCATCAGTTACTATAAGCGGTCTGAAAGGTAGATCCTTTGACCGGTTAAGCAATTCATTGAAAAAATTTAATCTGAAACCAGTTCAGGGTGTTTACGGCTTAGAGAAAGTAGACTTTCAGGATGTAGGAGAAAAACCTTCTCGTAAAGTAGAAGCTGGTTCTGCAATAGGAATACAGTTAACTCGAGGAGATGTCAATATTACTTCTATTGGAACAGTAACTTACCGAGAGGGAAATAAAATTTTAGCTCTAGGTCATCCTTTTTTAAAGAAGGGAGAGGTTTCTTTTCTTCTTTCTACGGTATATATTTATCATAGTATGCCCAACATAGTTATGCCTTTTAAATTAGGTTCTCCTTTATACTTAGTAGGAAAAATTGTTCAGGATAGAGAGGCAGGAATACAGGGGATACTTAATTCCTACCCCCGCGTAATTCCTCTTATAATAAATGTAGAAAATATCGATTCGGGATCATTTTATCAAATGGGAGTCCAATTGATAGATGATTATGACTTATTAGAGCCCTTAGTATCAAATATAACTGTGCAAGCAATAGATAATGCTCTGGATAGAATTGGGGTAGGTTCTGCCCAGGTAGTTATAGATATTAAGGGTGTAAAAGAGGGACAAGAAGTTTGTAGAAAAAATATGTATTATAGTTCAAACGATATAGCTATTCAGGTTATTACTGAGATACCCGAAATTATCGATTTAATTATTAATAATTATTTTGAGGCCGTGAGTTTGGCCCAGATAAATATCGATATTAGAATAGATAATAAAAGGAAAATTGGTAAGATAGAAGAGGTGACCTTGGAAGAATCATCTCTTAAACCAGGAGATAGTCTAATAGCACAGATTAAGATTAGACCTTTTCGGGGAGATTTAATCGAAAAGACATTGACTATTCAACTTCCTTCTCATGTTTCTTCAGGCGAGGCTGTATTAATGGTTAGTGGAGGAGGAGATTTAAATAATCAACAAGAAGAGCTTGTTAAAGGCAGTGAAAAAGTTTATAAAAATTTAGAAGAAATATTTAAAGATATTACTGATAGGCCGAGGGGTAATCAAATTATTGGAGAAGTAATAATTTATTCGGATGAATTTACCTCTGAGGAAGAGACTGGTGAAGATGATCTAAACGAAAACGAAGAAAAAAAGGATTTACTGATTTCTAAGATTGAAACCGATATGGTTATAGAAGGATATCTGGAAGTATCTTTTACAATATTAGAAGATTAGCCAATTGGACAATTGGTTAATTAATAAATTGGATGGAAGAAGATGAAAGTTGTAGCTTTAATTGCGGCTGCTGGTTTGGGCAAAAGAATGAATTCCAAAATAAGCAAGTCCTTTATCCCTATTTTTGGGAAACCAATTTTAGCTTATACCCTTGAAAAATTCGAACAATGTAAGCTTATTGAAAAAATATGTCTTATAGTCAATCAAGAAGAAAAAGAGTTTTGCTCAAAAAATATAATTTTGAAATATAATTTTTCTAAGGTTCAAAAAATAATTGACGGCGGTGAAACGAGGCAGGATTCAGTTTATAATGGTCTTAAGGCTCTGAGTCCTGATGTAGATATTGTAGTAATTCATGATGGAGCTCGGCCTTTGGTTGAAGAAACTCTTATTCAAGATTCGATTGAAGCAGCCCAAAAAAACGGAGCAGTCATAGTAGCAATTCCACTTAAAGATACTGTTAAAAAGAGTCAAAAAAATTTTTTTATAAAAGAAACTCTTAATCGGGAGGAGATATGGAGAGCCCAAACTCCTCAAACTTTTAAATATGATATGATTTTATCTGCCTATCATCAGGCTTATAAGGATAAGTTTTGTGCCACTGATGATGCTGCAATTGTAGAAAGATATGGACATAAAGTAAAAATGATAATTGGTTCTGAAGAAAATATTAAAATAACTACTCCCTTTGATATAATTATCGCGGAGAATTTTTTAAAAAGAGGATTTAAATTTACACCATGAATGAGATTAAAATAAATAGCTATTCTAAAATAAATTTAGCCTTAAATATTTTAGATAAACGTAAAGATGGATATCATGAAGTTGAGACTATAATACAATCGATTAACCTGGCAGATAAAGTAATTATAACCGAAGAGAAGGAAGGGATTAAAATAAAATGCAATCACCCTCAAGTTCCGGTTGATAGTCAAAGCTTAGCCTATAAATCAGCCGAAAAGATGCTTAAGAAGTATGGAATAGAAAGAGGAGTTAAAATAGAAATTGATAAAAAAATACCTCTTGCTAGCGGTATGGCAGGTGGTTCGGCTAATTCTGCTACAATTTTAGTGGGGATAAATAAACTTTTTAGTTTAAATCTTAGTAATGAGGTTTTAAGGGAAATAGGAGAAGAGCTGGGGACGGATGTCCCTTTCTGTATACAAAATGGGACTGCCCTGGCTTACCAGAGAGGGGAAAAGATAACCCTTCTTCCTCCCATTAATCCCCCCTTATGGATTGTTGTAATAAATCCTGGTTTTAAAATTTCTACTCAGTGGGCTTATAATAATCTTGATTTAGAGAAAGTTAAAGGAAGGAAAGATAATACTAAAGCTATGCTTACAGTGTTAAAAGAAGGAAAATCTCAGGAAATTGCAAAAAATCTATTTAATTCTTTTGAAGAGTTGGTTATTAAAAAATTTCCTGAAATTGAAAAAGTAAAAGATAGATTGATAAATGAGGGAGCATTAGGTGCACTTATGTCCGGTAGTGGACCTACAGTATTTGGCATTGCGCAGAATAAGAAAGAAGCTTTACAAATTTATGAAAAATTAATATTAGAATATAAATCAATCTGGGTAGTTCATAGTATTTAGTTAGTTGGTTAGCTAGTTATCTGGTTAACGGGTTAGCCAGTTAGACAGTCAATTTACCAATTTTCTAACCAATTAACTAAGTAACCATCTAACTATGTAACTAAGTAACTAACAAGAGAGGGGAGACCATGCGGGTAGGAATTGGATATGATGTACATCCTTTCGCTTTGGGAAGGAAATTAATTTTAGGGGGAGAAATCATTCCCTATCAAAAGGGTTTAAGTGGCCATTCAGATGCTGATGTCTTAATTCATTCTGTGATAGATGCTTTATTGGGGGCAGCAGGAGAAGGAGATATTGGTCAACATTTTCCGGATAATGATGAGAGGTATAAAAATATTTCCAGTTTAAAGTTATTAAAAGATACTTACATACTCTTAAAAGATAAAAGGCTAATCGTAAATAATATTGATGTTTCGATAGTGCTGGAAGAACCTCGACTTTCACATTTTATTGTAAAAATGAAATACAATATTTCAAAAGTATTAAATATATCTACTGAAAAGATAAATATTAAAGCTACTACCAATGAAAAGATGGGTTTTATCGGCAGAAGAGAAGGTATTGCTTCTTATTGCGTGGTTAGTATAAATGATTAATAGAGGAAGGAGATTAGATAATGAAGGAGAAAGAACATAAAAAAGGAAAAGGAGACAAAAAAGTATCAAAAAATGTAGAAGTAGAAAATGAAGAAGTTAAGGAAGAGGTAAAGCAAAAAGAATCTCTTAAAGAACCTGATTTACCTACTCTTTTTGTTTGGTTTATAAGTATGTTAAGCGGAAAGGCTTGGGAATATTTAGGTCTTATAATGAACCCGGAGACAAAAAAGATAAATCAGGATTTAAAGAAAGCAAAAATTGCTATTGATACTGTTGCCTTTTTATTTGATCAAATAAAAGACACTCTAACTAAAGAAGATTTTAAGCGAATAGAGAATTTAGTGGCAAATTTAAGGATGAATTATGTGGATAAATTGAAAGAATCGTAAAATTAAGGAATATTAACGAGAAGAAAACGGGGAGGGTGCAAGAATAATGGATAAATTTTATCATAAAACCGGTCTTAGTTTATTAACGCTGTTATTAATTTTAATTTTGGGTAGTGGAATAATTTACGCTCAGGATGCTCAAACCTATTATAAAAATGGGTATGAGTATTTTGTCCAGGAAAATTACGAAAAGGCTGAGCAATATTATAAAAAAGCTATTGAATTAAATCCTGATTTTGAAAAAGCTCATTATTGGCTGGGAAAAGTATATAAACAAACCGGAGCCTACAGTCAGGCAATAGAACAATGGAAAGAAGTTCTAAGAATTAACCCCGGAAATCAATATGCTTTTTGGAATTTAGTAGGCAGTTTTAAGAGTACTTCTCGGGTTCAATCAGATAAATCAGGAGATTATTTAAATGAAGGAATTAAAATAATTAGAAATCCTGAAGAGTATCTTTACAAGGAAGATGCCCCTTCTTTAGGCCTCTTACTTAGTGCCATTCCTTATTTTAAGAAAGCGATAAGTATAGAGCCGAATTTAGTGGAGGCCTATTTTTGGGTAGGAGAAATTTACCAAGTTTTAGGAGATAAAAGTACCCGACAATTTTATTCTTTAGCTATAGAGAGTTATAAAAAAGCAATAAATATTGAGGAAGTTAGAAATCCTGTATCCTTTACTCACCCCTCACCGTATTGGCGTTCTTATATTCAATTATCTAAAATGTACCATTCTTTAAGATTAAAAGATAAGGAAGAAAAATTATGGCTTGAATTAGAGAAGGTAAAATCACTCCCCTATCAACAGGCTTTAAACAGGAAAGGATATTTTGGTTTTGGTTATCCTTCTCGCATAGAAGTTAGTTTTGAAGAGGGAGATAAGGTAGAGAATTGGATTTATTCGGAGAAAAATATTACTTTTGTAGTAATTAATGGAGAAGTCCAGGGAGAAAAAGAGGAGGAATTGTAATTCTTAAAGAAAAAGATACCATCAAACGCTTAGGAATAATGGGTGGGGTATTCGATCCCATACATTATGGACATTTATTTACTGCCGAAGAAGGAAGGATTAAGTTTAAATTAGATAAAGTAATATTTGTTCCTTGTCGGCAGCCGGCTCATAAAAGAGAGAATAATATTTCTGATCCAGAACACCGGTATTTAATGACTGTGTTAGCTACTGGTAATAACCCATTTTTTGAAGTATCTAAAATTGAACTTCGCCGACCGGGTCCTTCTTATTCTATCGATACAGTGAAAGAATTTATAAAGAAATATAATCATAGGATAAAAATATTTTTTATTACCGGAGCTGATGCTTTTTTAGAGATAGATTCTTGGCATAAAAGTGAGGAATTAATTAAACTTTGTCAGTTTGTCGCAGCTACTCGTCCTGGATATGATTTAAATAAATTAGACCAAAAATTTAAAAAAGTTATCAAAATTATGGAGATTCCCGCTCTGGCTATATCTTCTACTGATATTAGAAAAAGGGTGAGAGAGGGAAAGGGTATCAAATATCTGGTTCCCTATAAAGTGGAAGAATATATCTACAAAAATGGATTATATCATAAAATGTAACATTTGGTGCCTGGGTCCTCTTAAAATGAGAATCAGGAGATGAGAATGGATATTGATTTAATAAAGGTAAAATTAAAAGAGATAATGAGTGAAGAGAGATTCGTACACTCGGTTAATGTTTCCCGGGTAGCTCGGGAGTTAGCTTTAAAATATGATTATAATGTAGATAAAGCTGAAATAGCTGGACTATTACATGATTGTGCCAAAGATTTAGATTATAAGACTTTGGGAAAAATGATTTTAGAATATAATATACAGATAGATGAAATTGTTCAGAAAATTCCTAAACTATTACATCCTTTGGTAGGGGCAGCTATAGCGGAAAAGGAATTTAACATTCAAGATCCTGCTATTTTAAAAGCGATAAAAGCACACAGTACCGGTGCAGCTCAGATGTCCCTTTTAGATAAGATAATTTATCTAAGTGATAAGATTGAACCTTTGAGGAATAATGAAGGGGTAGAGGAAGTAAGAAAAATGGTATGGAAAGATTTAAATAAAGCGGTATTAATAGTTCTGGATAAAGGACTAATCTATCTAATCAGTAAAGGTTCATTAATTCATCCCGTTTCTATTGAGGCTAGAAATAACATTTTAAGCAAGGTGGTTTTTGCTTAATGTATGAAAATAATTTATTAGAAGAGAAGACAGGAAGGAATAGTGGAAGAAGATTAAAAAGGAAAAAAAATAAAAAAATAATCCTGATCATATCTTCTATTCTGCTGTTATCTATTCTAATTATATTCTTAAAATATTTAGGAATATTTCCCTTCAGTTCTAATATATTATCCTATAATCGAATAAATGTGTTAATTGTGGGTTGTGATGAAATTAAAAATCACGGACGTGCTGATACTATAGTGTTTTTAAGCATATCCCCCAAGACTAAAGATGCCCTCATATTATCTATCCCCCGGGATACCCGGGTCGAAATTCCCGGAAGAGGAATGGACAAGATAAATCATGCCTATGCCTTTGGAGGAGAAAAATTAATAAGTGAAACAGTCAATTCATTTTTAGATGTACCTCTTCATTTTTATGCTGTAGTGGATTTTGAAGGATTTGTCAGTATAATTGATGGATTAGGTGGAGTAGAGATTGACATAGAAAAGGAGATGCATTATGTTGATAAAGCGGGAGGAGTGGATATAAACCTTTATCCCGGAAAACAAATATTAAATGGTGAAAAGGCTTTGGAATACATAAGATTCAGATATGATAAATTAGGTGATTTAGGTAGGATAAAAAGGCAACAAAAATTAGCTGTAGCTTTAATTAAGAAGATGATGAACTTTGATTCTATAATAAAAATTCCTCAACTTTTAGAAGGGATAAAGGAATATATAGCGACTAACATTAAGGTACAAGATGTAATCGCTCTGGCTAACTTGTTTAAGGGTGTGAATCAAGAAAAGTTTAGGATTGAAACTGTTCATGGTAAGCCAGTTTATATTGAGGGGGTAAGTTATTTAAAACCGGATGTGGAAGAAGTGCAGCAAAGGGTTAAGTCACTAATTTATGGTAAAAATAGTGGGGTAAAAGTAGAAGTTTTAAATGGGAATGGTATGGCTGGTGTGGCCCATAAAATTGCTAAGGAATTAGAATTGCAAGGATTTGAAGTGGTAAACATTGCTAATGCTGACAATTTTGATTACCAAAAAACCAGGATTATAGTTTATTCAAAAAAAGTAAATTTAGACAATGAATTTAAAAGATTGTTTAACGATTTTGAAATTGTTAAAAGATATCAAACCCAGGATGGCCTAGATTTGGTCATAATATTAGGGAAAGATATGATTAATTAGCGTATAGCGTATAGCGTTTAGCGTATAGTAAGAAAGCGCAAAACAAAATTCGTATCTCGTATCTCGTGAATCGTATCTCGTAAATAAATAGAAGCCAGAATTCAGAAGATAGGAGCCAGAATACAGAGTCCGATTCCCCTTATCTAAAAAGTATAAACTATAAACTAAGAACTAAATACTAACGACTAATAAAGAGAGGTGATGTTTTTGAAAAAAAATTCTTTAGCTATTGCTAAAATGGCTGTAGCTGCCGCTGAAGATAAAAAAGCAAAAGATACAGTAATATTAAAGCTAAGCAAATTAACTTTAATTGCAGATTATTTTGTAATCACCAGTGGTGATTCAGAACCCCAATTAAAAGCAATAAATAATTTTGTTATGAGGAAATTAAAAGAAAACAAAATTAGATTATTGCATTATGAAGGCAAACCCGAGACAGGATGGATATTATTGGATTATGGTGATGTAATAGTTCATATATTTTCTAAAGAGAAAAGGGATTTTTACGACCTGGAATATATCTGGCAGGAAGCAAAGAAAATTCGCTTATTAAAAGGGAAGCAAATATTAAAGGAGGGAAAATAATGAGTGCCAGTGAAGAAGGTAAGGGAAATTGGGTTTTCGGATTAATAATATTGGCTGTTGGCATTATATTTATAGTAGAAAATTTCACTGATTTAGAAATATGGGGAAGAGCATGGAACCTATGGCCAGTAATTTTACTTATCTGGGGAATTAAAGAAATATGGCAAAATAAATCCATTTTTTTTGGAGTAATGTTGATAGCAATAGGGGCCATCTTTTTTGCTAAATATTTCTTCGATTTTGTGATCTCGGAAAATATCTGGAAATTTTGGCCAATACTGATAATTGCCCTGGGAACCGATCAAATTTTTAAATCCTTTGGGGTGAGAAGAATTAAAGCCATGAAAAAAATAAAGGAAGAAGAGGAAATTTAGTTTTTTTATTTTTTCTACTTTCTCTTTTTTAACCTTTTTATTTCCACTAAAAGAACTGTGGCTCCAATAGTCAAGTTTAGATAAAAAACTATAAATCTCCAGGCACCAATAAAGAGACCCAAAAGATAATAAGGGACAAAAAATGAGAACAAAGAGGCAAAACCTATTTCTGCTGTTCCACTTCCGCCTGGGGTGGGCATAAAAGGTAGAATAAAATAGAATATAACTTGCAGTACCAATACATGAGATAGATTAAAGTTTAAGTTAAATCCCCAAAGGAGCAAGGGCGCTATCAGAAAAAAAGTGCTCCAAAAGATAATGGTATAAAAGGTAGATAGTAATATTTTAATCCAATTTTCTTTTAATAGATAAAAGCTCTTGTGAAATTCTTTGATTTCCAGGATTACTTTATGGAATAAGTGCGATATTGTTTCTTTTTTAGAAAATTTCAAGATACAGGGCAAATGTTGAATCTTAAGAATTATTCCTATCATCTTTTCTGGATATCTTGCCGCCAGAATAAATAAAAAGAGAAAAAACAAGGAAATTAGTATAGCTGCATTGATAAGGATTAAAGAAAGAATGGTGTAATTAGTAATTGTTCTTTTAAAGCTGAAAAAGATGATAGGGGTAAAAATAGTAAAAACTAAGGTCTTAAGCAGAGGAATAATAGTGGCAACCATAGTAGCTTTACCTAAAGTCATTTTATTTTTTATGTTTTTATTAAATAGATATATTTGAGCGGGCAAGGTACCGGAGAAGAAAGGGGTTATACCACCGGCAAAGTTACTAATATAGTACACTTTTAGGGCTTCAGTAAAAGTAATTTTTTCATTAACTGCCTCTACGGTCATTTTTATTCTGAGAGCATTTACCGCTGCAGCAAATACCATCAGAACAAAAGCTAAGAATAGGTATTTTTTGTTAATATAAGATAGACTTATCCAGGTATTCTGATTAGTAGTAACAAAGATGATAATTAAGGCAGTTATAATACCAATAACTATAGAAATAGCCAACCCTTTAAGAAATCTTTTTTTATCTAAAATTAATTCATTCAAAAAGTCATTCACTCCTTTTAGATAGTCGTTAGCATTAAATTCAGGTTTTTAGTTATCAGTTTACAGATTTTAGTTACAAACCTTAAAGTTGTGGGTTATCTAAAACTCGAAACTTGTAACTTGAGACCTGAAACTTACAAATTAGAGTATAACATACTTTTATTTTTATTTACAGGGAGGATATTTCCCATAAAAAGACAGTTATTAAATATAACCAAAACAATAAAGGTTGTAGTGCATTAGTTAGAACATAGAGAAGGAGATAGAACTATAGGTAAAAATTTTAATCTATCAGAAAGGATGATTCATTAATGATAGGGACTATAGTAAATGTGGTAGCAATTTTTTTAGGGTGTTTTGTGGGATTTATTTTGAAAAGTAGATTTCCCGAAAAAATTGAAAAAATTATTATGCAGGCCCTGGGATTGGCTTCTTTATTAATTGGGATGCAGATGGCCATTAAAACGAACAATATATTATTGGTGATATTCTCTCTGGTAATAGGTGGGGTGATTGGGGAGACAATAGGTATTGAAGAAGGTCTGGAAAGATTTGGAGAAAGAATTAAGCGAAAGTTCAAAAGTAATAATACTTCGGAAAGATTTGTAGAAGGATTTCTTACCGCCAGTCTATTATATTGTGTAGGCTCAATGGCCATAATGGGCGCCATTAAAGAAGGTCTAAGCGGTAATCCGGATATACTTTATGCTAAATCATTGTTAGATGGAGTAACCTCTATTGCTTTTACCGCAGCTATGGGCATAGGGGTATTGTTTTCGGCTATTCCGGTATTTTTATATCAGGGAGGGATTACCTTGTTGGCTCGCTCCATAAAGGATTTCCTCTCTCCTGAAATAATAAACGAGATGACTGCGGTGGGGGGAATTTTAATATTAGGTATAGGTTTTGGATTATTAGAGATAAAAAAGATTAAGGTAGGGAATCTATTACCCGCTATTTTGGTTGCCGCCCTTTTAGCAGCAATTTTTAGCTAATGAGTCGAGGTGGTAATTATAGTATAATGGTGTAAAAAAATTATTATAAAAAAGAGGATTTTTTAAAAAAAATGTAGAATTATTATAGTATGAGAAATAGTTAATAAGGTTTATATTAATTTAGAGCTTCTAATTGTCCCTATTAACCTTTCTAAACCGAGGAAAAGGGAAGATAGAAAGGATGTGGATAAATGAAATTAAAATTTAAATGGGAAGATAAAATTTTAAAACCGCAAAGATGGATAAAGAAAATCAAAAAAAATAGAGAAGTATTTATTATAGTTGGTATGGTTATAATTTTAAATATTATAGTCTGCTTGAATGAGATTTTAGATATTCCCCAATACTTACTCGGTGTACCAAAAACTCCCATTAACTGGCGAGAAGCTCTTTTTTTATCTATTCTAATAACTTCTGTTGGCTCTATTGCAATTGCTATGATTAGGCATTTTGTTAGCGAACATAAGCAGTCTAAAGAAATCCTTCAGAAATCCGAAGCAAAATACCGTACCACTTTTGAATCAACTGGAACGGCTACAATAATCATTGAAGAAGATATGACTATATCTATGATTAACTCTCAATGTGAAAAAGTCTTTGGGTATTCTAAAGAAAAAGTAGAAGGCAAAAAAAGCTGGATTGAATTTGTGGTAAAAGAAGATTTGGAGAGGATGAAAGAATACCATCGCCAGCGCAGAATTAATCCTGGTAAGGCACCAGGAAATTATGAATTTCGTTTAAGGGATCGATATAGTAAGGTTAAAGATATCTTTCTTACCATTGATATGATTCCAGGGACAAAGCAGAGTGTAGCTTCTTTATTAGATATCACCGAGCGCAAACAAAGCGAAAAGCTAAAAGAGGTCTTATATAATATCTCCAAAGCTGCCAACTCCAAAATATCTCTTAACCAACTCTACCCCATAATCCATCAAGAACTGGGTACAATCATCGATGTCACTAATTTCTATATTGCCTTAGCTGATTATAAAGAAGATAAATTATCTTTTCCCTATTATAAAGATGAAAAGGATAAGAATTTTCCTACCCAGGAATTAAAAAATTCGGGTACTATAACTGCCTGTATTATTGAAACCGGTCAGTCCCTTCTTATCAATCGAGAGCAGATTAATGAAATAGTAGCCCAAAGAAAATTAAAAAATGTGCTTACCATAACCGATGAGATCATCTGGTTGGGAGTCCCCTTAAAGATAGAAGATAAAACCATCGGGGTTATGGTGGTGCAAAGTTACACCAATCTCAATCTTTATACTGAAAAAGATGTCAAACTTATGGAATTCGTCTCCGAGCAGATTGCCACTGCCATAGACAGAAAGCAGACCGAAGAGAAGATCAAACACTTAAGCTTCCATGACCCCTTAACCGGTCTTTACAATCGAGCCTACTTTGAAGAAGAACTGGAAAGATATAACTTCCCCCGCTATTATCCTTTAAGTATAGTATCTATCGATGTCAATGGCCTGAAAGTAGTAAACGATACCTTCGGCCACCATGAAGGAGATAGACTCTTACAACATCTTGCTTCCCTACTTACTTCCGTATCCCGCCAGGGAGACATCCTGGCCCGTATCGGGGGAGATGAGTTTGCCATCCTTCTCCCTTCTACCACCTCCGAAGAGGCCCATGAGTTCTGTGAGAGGATCAAAAAAGCCTGTCAGCAAGATAAGATCAAGCCCATCTACTTAAGACTTAATATCTCTTTAGGTCAGGCCACCCAGGAGGGAGAGTATCAGGATATTGATATCCTCTTAAAAGAGGCCGATAACAAGATGTATCAGGATAAGCTCTTCAGTGCAAAAAGTAGAGAAAAATATCTCCTTGATTCTTTCTGTATGATTCTGGCCGAACGGGACCCCCACGCCTCTGATCATGCCCAGAGACTCCAGAAGCTCGCCCTCTCCTTGGGCAAAAGGATAGGGCTTACCGAATACCAGTTAAACAACCTGAAGCTCTTGGCCTTACTTCACGATATCGGTAAGATCGGGATCCCGGATAGCATCCTCTTTAAGACCTATATCCTAACCCCTTCTGAATGGAAGAAGATGAAAGAACACCCCAGAATAGGCTACCGTATGGCTAAGAACATCCCCGATTTTGCCCCCGTTGCCCGGGAGATCCTCTATCACCATGAAAACTGGGATGGTACTGGTTATCCGGAGGGTCTAAAGAAAGAGAAGATTCCCATCCTTTCCCGCATCATCACCATCGTCGATGCCTATGATGTGATGCAGTCCCGTCGTCCCTACAAAGGAGCAGTAAGTAAGACTAAAGCCCTAAAGGAGATCAAAAGAGGTACCGGCACTCAGTTTGACCCTCAGCTGGTAGAGATATTCTTGAAGATAGTAAAAACCTGACAGGACGGTCCTTTGGCGCGTTTTTACAAATTTAAATTTAATAAATTGCGTTGATTAGCTAATTGCTTAGTTATATAATTAATTAGATTTGTTATAGTCAATCGAATTAAATATAAAAGTTTAAGCAATATACATTAATTTAAAATGTTGGAGGTTGTATAGGATGCAGAAAAAGACTATCAAAGATTTGAATGAAAAACAATTAGAAGGCAAAAAAGTATTGGTCAGGGTGGATTTTAATGTTCCCCTAAACGAAGAATTAGAAATTACTGATGATACAAGAATAAAAGCAGTTCTTCCCACTATTAAATATTTAATTTCTCGTAAGGCTAAAGTAGTTTTGATGAGCCACTTAGGTCGTCCTAAAGGTAAAATAATAGAGAAGTTGAGACTTAATCCTGTTGCCCGGAGATTAAGTGAATTATTAGAACAGAAAGTTAAAAAGCTTGATGATTGTATAGGAAAAGAAGCAGAAGAAGAAGTTGCGAAATTACAGCCAGGTGAAATAGTACTCTTAGAAAATTTAAGATTTTATCCCGAAGAGGAAAAAAACGACCCAAAAATTTCTAAAGCATTGGCTAATTTAGCTGATATTTTTGTAAATGATGCCTTTGGTACAGCCCATCGAGCCCATGCTTCTACAGTGGGGGTAGCCAGGATATTGCCATCATGTGCTGGATTTTTAATGGCCAAAGAGGTAGAGGTATTGAGCAATTTATTGAAGAATCCCGAAAGACCTTTTGTAGTCCTGTTAGGGGGAGCAAAAATATCCGGGAAAATCGATATTGTCCAGAATTT
>DAOWEX010000006.1:0-4794 GCA_030638265.1 Atribacterota bacterium | reverse complement strand
CCTGGGTATGGGGTAGTTCCTCTTATTAAATTATAAATCTTTTCCCCTTTATTGCCCCAGATTATTTCTCCATCTTCTTTGGACATCTTCTTAGTATAAGTTGCCAATTGCTTCTCTTGAGGAATTCGTTTAATCTTTCCATTCTTTATTTTTTTTAAAAGATCATTGATAATCTCTGCACTTAAATTAGATAATCTTTTATTAAGCTCCCCATAGGTTTCATCTGGTAAAATGGTTATTTCCTGCTGATCTATAATCTCACCAGCATCTACCTTTTCATTCATAAACATAAAAGTTATTCCAGTCTTTTTTTCGCCATTAATGATAGGCCAATTAATGGGTGATGCGCCACGATACTTGGGCAGTAATGATGCATGAATATTTATACAGCCTATCCGGGGAATATTCAGCATATCTTTAGAAAGAATTTGACCATAAGCAACTACCAAAATAATATCAGGGTTAAATTCTTTTACTTTCTTTATAGATTCCTCCTCATTGATATTCTCAGGTTGAGATACTGTTATTCCCCTGCTCAGGGCTATTTTTTTAATAGGTGAAGGTAATATTTTTCTACCACGCCCTCGAGGACGATCTGGTTGAGTAATTACTTCTACTATATTTTCTTTACAATCTATTAATTTTTCTAAAACCGGCACTCCAAATTCCGCTGTTCCAATAAAAATAATCTTAAGTATGAGAGATCACCCTTTCTCTTGTAGTGTTTAAAAAATTACGAAGTTTTTTGCTTTTTCAGTTTATTTAACAATATTTGCCTTTCTACTCTTCCTATTCTATCAATGAATAAAATTCCATCTAAATGGTCAATTTCATGTTGCAATGCCCTTGCTATTAAACCTTCTTTGGTAATTTCGATCTGTTTTCCCTTCTGATTTAGTCCTTCTACCGTTACTCTGGAAGAACGTTTTACTTTACTATACATATCCGGAAAGCTTAAACACCCCTCTTCTTCGTTAACTTCTCCTTCGCTTCTCACAATTTTGGGATTTATTAATGCTATTAATCCTTCTTCCTGACCATCAATAACAATTATTCTTTTTAATACCCCCACTTGCGGGGCAGCAAGACCTACTCCGGAAGCAGTATACATTGTCTCTGCCATATCTCTTATAAAATCTGATATTTCCGGAGTTACTTTTTTAACCGGTAATGATTTTTCCCTTAAAACCGGTTCTCCATATTCTTTAATTTCTAATATTGCCATTTTATTCTCCTATTATAATATTAATAATTATAGCATCTTTACCGGGTCTACATCTATGGTCAATCTATTTTCTTTATCAAAATGATGTAATAATATTTTATCAAGCCTTTTCTTAAATATCTGGTTGAATTTTTCTAAATCTTTTACTTTTACAATAACTTGTACCTTGAAATTATTTCGAGACTTCCACATCAGTATATTTGTTGCACCCAATAACTTAAATTCCGGGGCATCTTTTATTTTATAAATTGAATTTAAATAATCAACTAAAAGTTTTGCCTTTTGTTCAACTTTATCTCTTTCTTTCCCCCTAACCTCAATTCTAATGATATGACTAAAGGGAGGATAATCTAACTCTTCTCTTGATTTTATTTCCTTTGGATAAAAATAGTTATGGTCCCTCTCTTTGAAAGCGATTATACAGTGATGGTCGGGATTAAAAGTTTGTATAATTACTTCTATGGGTAAATCTATTTCTTTAAAAGTGGAAATAACCTCGCTTAGCAGTTGATAAGTTTTTTCTCCTGAGCGATAATCCGGCAAATTCAATAAAGTATCCGCAGAAACAATTCCAACTAAAGCAACATTATTGAAATCGACTCCTTTTGTTACCATTTGAGTCCCTATTAATATATCAATTTTTTCTTCTTTAAAATTTTTTAAAATTTTTTCATAATCTTCTCTTTCGTTTATTGAGTCACGATCTAAACGTTTTATCCTGGCTCTGGGAAACATCTTTTTGATTTCGCTCTCTAATTTTTGAGTTCCCATTCCTAATGGCCGAATATCTTTACTGCCACATTTACTACAAATATCCGTTACTTTCATCCTTTTCCCACAACTATGACAAACCAGTTGAGCTATACTCGAAAAATTCAAATGATAAGAAAGAGTATTATTACAATCATCACATTTAGGAATATATCCGCACTTGTTACATATAATAAAACTTGAAAAACCTCTTTTATTTAAAAAAAGCACAATCTGCTTTTTTCTCTTTAAGCTTTTTAAAATAGCTTGCTGAAGTTCATAGCTTATTATCTTTTTTTTTGATTTTTCTTTGGTCATATCTATTATTGTATTTTTTAATAAACTTTTGTCTTTTTCGCTTGAGAATAAATTCATTTCAAGATAATTCTCCTGAAGAACATTCCAATAGGATTCAAGGCAAGGTGTTTCACTGCTTAATATTATCGGAACCTTTTCTAATTCTGCCCGCTTTATAGCTACATCTTTAGCATTATATCGAGGAGCTCTTTCTTCTTTATATAATCCGCTATGTTCTTGATCAACTATAATCAAACCCAACTTATCAAAGGGCACAAATATAGTTGATCTCATCCCCAGCACAATATCAGCTTTAGAATTTCTTATTTTAATCCATTGAATATATTTATTCTTTTGATCTGTCCTTTCATCAAAAACTATAATCCTTTTTCCATATCTTTTCTCAAATAATTTAGCTAACTCCAATAAGTTAGACTCCGTTGGCGTTAAAATAATTGTTTGTCTTCCCGCCTTTAAAGTTTTTTGGATGAATTTAAAATAAATTTTTACTCTTTTTCTAAAATTATCGGAACGAAAAAGTACTGGTTTCAGGGGGATATTTTCATCACCGTAAAAATTATTATCTTTAGGGAAACGGGGCTCGGTGGGTGGGCTTTCTATTTTATCAAATTTGGTAATCCATGTTTTCCTGGTTTTGGGTATAACATAATTTAGGGTCTTTTCCCAGGAACATAGATAATAATTTGAAATCCACTGAGTTAATCTTATAATATCTGGAGTAAGGAGGGGTTTGGTATCAACTAATTGCAAGATGCCTTTTAAGTTTTTAATATTAGTTTTTTGCAGAAATCCCACTACACATCCTGTTGTCACCTTATTTTTAAAAGGTATAAGCACTCGGGCTCCTACAGAAATTTTATCTCTTAAATTTTCAGGTATGCAATAGTGGAATATTTTATTAAGATTATATTCTAATATTACTATTTCTGCATATTTCTCTTCACCATACATATTAATAAACTCATCAATTCGATTTTTTAATTTATCTTTAAAATCTCATCTAAGATTTTTTCTGCCATATCAGTTTTTGGCATAAGAGGTAATTCCTGAACTATGCCCTTATTATCGATAATCTTAGCTGTATTTTTATCTGAACCAAATCCTGCTCCTTTTGCTAATAAATCATTAGCAATGATCAAATCTAAATTTTTTTCTTTTAATTTTTTAGAAGCATTGTGAACTAAATTTTCAGTTTCTGCAGCAAATCCTACTAATATTTTATTCCCCTTTTTCTTCCCTAACTCATACAGAATATCGGAGGTTTTTTCTAATTCAATAACCATCTTCTTGGTTTCTTCTTTTTTAATTTTTCCTGAAAATATTTCCTTTGGCCGAAAATCAGCTACTGCAGCAGCGGAAATTATAATATCTGCCTTTTTAAAATATTTAAATACTTCGTTCTTCATCTCTTCAGCTGTGTTAATTAAAATTGTATCAATCCCTTTAACGGTAGGCAGACAAGTAGGTCCGGTAATTAAAATAACTCTTGCTCCTCTGGCCTGAGCAACACCTGCCAAAGCAAAACCCATTTTACCTGAGGAATAGTTAGAAATAAATCTAACTTTATCAATAGGCTCTCTGGTACAGGAGGCAGTAATTAATACGGTCTTATTTTTATAATCTTTCTTGAAAGACAGTGTATAGTCAACCTTATCTACTATCTCTTCTATATCTGCTAATCGACCCTCTCCTACTTCCCCACAAGCCAAAAGGCCATATTCTGAATCAATAAACTCATAACCTAAAGCAGTTAATTTTTTGACATTTTCTTGATAGATAGGGTTAGATATCATATTTTTATTCATTGCGGGTGCAAAAATCACTTTCGATTTGGAGGCCATTACAGTTGTAGTTAACATATCATCAGCAATACCATGGGCGATTTTACCGATAATATTTGCTGTGGCCGGGGCAATTAATATTAGATCAGCCCACTGGGAAAGAGAGACATGTTTTATCTCTATCTGATCATTTAAAGAAAATAAATTAGTTATAACCGGGTGCCCGGAAAGAGTGGAAAAGGTCAAAGGCTGGACAAATTTTGTTGCAGGTTCTGTCATAATAACAAAAACATCTGCACCTTTTTTCTTTAACAAACTTAATATCTCCGCAGCTTTATAAGCAGCTATACTCCCGGTAACCCCCAGGATAATTTTTTTCCCTTTTAACACTTTTGTTACCCCTTTTCCTCGGGTTCGATAAATCGAACCCCTACCTTTACATAGACAGGCGAGACGCCTGTCCTACGTTTTGATAGTTAAGTTATATTTTCACTAAATAATTCCTCGGCTTTTTCAAGTTCTTCGGATTTTTCAGATGCTTGGATATCTTTAAGATATACTTTTCCTTCGCTAATCTCCTGCAAGGCAATTAAAATAGGTTTTTTATTTTTAGTTTCTACTAAAGGCTTTTCTCCAGCACGTAATTGTTTTATTCTTTTTGCGAGCATCATAGTTAACAAATATTTATTTTCTACCATACCTCTTTTCCTTTCTCTTATT
>DAOWEX010000007.1:0-3028 GCA_030638265.1 Atribacterota bacterium | reverse complement strand
CGAGCATGTTTTACCATAGGATAACCGGAATAGGTATAAGTCACACAACAAAGTAAATCTCTTTTCTTGGCCAAATTTGTTAATTCTTCAGCCTCTTCAACTTTCAAGGTTAAAGGCTTATCACAAACTACATTAATACCTTTTTCTAAAAAAGCTCTGGCTATCTCAAAATGTGAATTATTCGGGGTCACAATGATAACAAAATCAATTTTATCCTCTCTTGCTCCCTCTTTCTCAGTCATTTCCCTAAAATTTTTATAGAGTCGTCCGAAATCCAAACCCAATTTTTTCCCTGTAGATAAAGTATTATCATAACTTCTGGAAAAACATCCGGCGACTAATTTTGCTTTACGGTCAAAGGAAGCTGCTTTATGATGAACTTCGCCAATTAAAGAGCCGATTCCGCCACCTACCATACCAAAATTTAAAACTTCGTTCATTTTATTTACCCCTTTTTCTTTAATTCAATCTTTTTAAAATCTTGAAAACAAAATACTTCATTTATAGATTATATTCTGCAAAATATCATAAAATCCTCTTTTATTAAAATGGAAATATAAATCTTTTTGAAAAAAGAGGAAAAATATACTAAAATTTAAATAATTAAAATAAAAAGGAACTTCGATGAATAAATATAAAGAAAACGCTAAAGGCATTATTATAAACATAAAACATGGTGTATCAAAAGAGGGCCCGGGATGGAGAAGTATCATCTATTTTAAAGGCTGTAACTTCTGCTGTCCCTGGTGTGGCAGTCCGGAAAGTATACCCTTCGGAAAGACTGAATTAACCTACGAAGATGGCTCTAAAAAAATTGTTGGTAAGGAAATAACTGTAAAAGAAGTTATTCAAGAAATTTTACCTTACCAAAGGTTCTCCAAAGACAATCTTCCCTATGGAGTAACCCTGTCCGGAGGAGAACCAACTGCACAATGGAATTTCTATTTTGAACTTCTTAAAGGACTCAAATATTTCAACTTTCCTACTGCAGTTGAAACCAACGGTTCATCTCCTCAATTTATTACATCCCTCCCTTATCTGGATTTAGTTTTCTGTGATATAAAACATATGAATTCAGAAATACATAAGAAATTAGTGGGGGAAGATAATAAACAAGTATTGTATAATATCAAAAAAACTTATGAGGCTGGAAAAGATTTATGGATAGAAATTCCTGTCATCCCGGGATATAATGATTCAGAAAAGAATTTTCAAGATATTGCTGATTTTCTTTCTCCTATGAAAAACGGGCTCAAAGTAGAGTTATTAAAATACGGAAGACACGGGGTCTATAAATGGAGAGCCTTAAGGAAAGACTATACTTTGCTACATCTTATGCCTCCTTCTAACCAAAAAATGACAGCCTTAGCTAAGATACTAAAAAACAAAGGTATCAAAGTAAATATTTCCTAAAAAGAAACAGACCCTGGATCTAAGCGAGGGATAATATCATTTTTCAAAATATCCGGAGATAATTTTCGTGCATCTCCATATTGGCCATGAATTCTTACTATAACCGGGTAAGGATACTTCTCAGGGTGTTCAGCTACATCTAATAATTGCTCAGAAGAAAATACATTAAAATATACATATCCCAAACCTTTTTTTTCTCCTGTAGGATTATAATTAAATACTGCAGAAATAATATCTTTTAAATATTGGGATTTCTCTTTTAAACTCATTCCCTTGACACTCTTCGGGCTAATGCTCATCGCTACTGCCGAACCACCGGTTATAATTTCATAATCTAATTTTGATTGAGAAAGAATTCTGGTTAAAAGACCGTTTATAGCCATCCCCGGGGAAGGATCGAGCCCAAAACTTAAACCTTCCCGCGCTACTCTTCCATCAGGCGTAGCTCCTGTCCAGTATCCGTAGAGCAGATTGGTACTGGGACTACTCCAATCAGCAGCGAAGTTCTTACCGAAAGGATTTTTTTGTGGATTAATCTTTTCACTGACTATCTTTACTAATTCTTCTGCTTCTTCATCAGCATAGGAAATATTATTCCCGTATTTTGGAATATTCTGAATAATGTTTCGTAATTCTTCAAATCCTTCAAAATTTTTCTTCAGGGCAGTAATCAAATCATTCAAGGAAAATTCTATTTTAGAATTGGTGTCAAAGAAGTATTTAATTACCGTCAAGGAATCAGCAGTAGTCCCTAATCCATGAATCAAACAGCCAGAAGCGTTATATTTTGTCCCCAGGCCGCTATTACAATCTCTCATATCGATTCCAGTTTCTCCTCCGCCCATAAAAAAAGAAGCAAAAGGGACTGGTAACAAAGAAAGAGCCTCGGTGCATTCATTGGCTGCGCTTACCATCTTCTTAATAAAATAATCTAAATACAAATAAAAAACTCTTTTGGTTTCTGTAAAAGAAGTAAAAGGATTCTCTTTTAATCCTAATTCTTCATAAGAAGGACCCAACTTTTCCCCGGTAATTAATGAACACCCGTTATTTAAAGAAATTTCTAAAACTTTAGCCAGACTCAACCAGCTATTAGTAGTATTCCCATTTTCTTTTCCTTTAATTAATGGTTCCTGACAGCCGGCAATAGCGTATTCTTTTAAATCTTCTTCAGCTATACCTTTCTTATTTAATGCAGAGAACACCACTACATCATTAAGAAAAGAAGGAGAACTATGTCCAAAATTAAACATAAATTTTGATATCGCTCGATAAAATTCAAACGGTGTATGAGGGTGTACTTTTACTGAAAAATTCGGCTGGGGTCGATTGGATTGGTGGTAAGCTTCTAATATAATATAGGTCATATCACTGGATAAATCATTACCTTTAACATCTGAGCCGCCTACCATAATATTCTGAGAAATAGCCCAGTCTCTATCTCCCACTTCAAAAAAAGCCAAAAAATGGCGTATCAATTGTACAGCTAATTTTTTAGAAACCCTGGTTCTCTTATAATAGGGCTGCATTATCCTATCCAGATTCCCTACGGAAAAGGCATAGGGATTGGGAAGCTGTTCCAGGTTCATCACCTGCCAGAGCAGAATATAAGATT
>DAOWEX010000072.1:0-10876 GCA_030638265.1 Atribacterota bacterium | reverse complement strand
ATATTTCCTACACTGGCTATCATCAGTAATGAAAAATATTTTTTAGGAAATAATAATTTTAAATCAGAAGATATTAAAGATACTCCTAAACATAATTTCAGTTTTATTCTGATGATAAAAGAAGTGCTGCCAGGATTCTTCAAAATAATTTTAATTACCCTATCTGGCGCTTTACTGATAGCAGCTTTATTAAGTAATAATAAATTTATGTTGGGGATAGAACAATTTAGCGGAATAAAGATATCTTATCTCGTCCCCCTCCTTTTTGTCTTGGCTATAATGTGGTTAAGAGTGAATAAAGGGAAATTGATGATTTTAGAAAATATCAAAAAACCTATTTTGATTGAACATGTAATTATAATGTTCTTTTTTGCTGTATTTTTGGTAATTTATATTTCTCGCTCGGGAAATTTCTCTTTTCTTCCCGTATTAAGTATTGAGGAGAAGATAAGAATCTTTTTAGAAAAAACTTTAATTGCCCGACCCCGGAATAAAGAATTTTTAATTGGTTATCCAGCTCTATTATTGGCGATGAGTATGAATTTCTTGAGAATAAAGGAATTTAAAATCCCGGTAATCATAATCGGGACTATTGGTCCAGTCACCTTAATCAATACTTTCTGTCATATTCACACTCCCTTTTTATTTTCTATACTGCGTACTTTTAATGGAGTATGGTTAGGTTTAGTGCTGGGATTATTTGTAATTATTATATTTTATTATATGGTAAAAATATTTAGGGAAAAGACCGATCATGAAAAAGCCTAAAACCATAGTGAAGATAATGATTTCTGGTTATTATGGTTTTAATAATGCCGGCGATGAAGCTATTCTTACTTCTATGGTTAGAGCCTTTAAAGAAAAGATACCCCAGATAAAAATAGCAGTTCTTTCCCAGGATCCTTTACAGACCTCCCAAGCTTATCAAGTAAAGGCCATAAATCGACTACATTTAATTAGTATTTTAAACTGTTTACGAGATACTAATCTTTTTATTAGTGGAGGAGGAGGATTGCTTCAAGATTCAACCGGAAAAGGCTGGAGTATATTATATTACCTGGGGTTGATATTGGTAGCAAAAATACTCAGGGTACCGGTTATAGTTTATGCCCAGGGGATTGGTCCGATAAATAAGCAGATTAATAAGAAATTAATGAAGTGGATTTTAAATAAAGTTGATTTAATTACCGTAAGAGATAATTCCTCTAAAGAATTATTGGAAAATTTAGGAGTGGTAAAACCTTCAATATATGTAAATTCTGATCCTTCTTTTTTATTAAGGAGAAAAAGCAATATTGATATTTTAGATAAACACCCTCATATAGAGGAATTGATATATTCAAATAGTCATTCGGTCGTTGGGATTTCGGTTAGAGAATATAAGGAGAACAGAGAGGATTTAAAAGAAATATTTGCTAAAGTAGCCGATTATTTGATAGAAAACTATAAGGCAAAAATTATTTTTCTTCCCTTTAAATTTGATGAGGATGTATGTATTAGTGAAGAAATATTATCTTTAATGAAAAACAAGAGCCAGGCTAATGTCTTAAAGATCAGACTTGAGCCTGAAGAATTACTTTCTCTCCTATCTCGATTATCTTTAATGGTAGGAGTGAGACTCCATTCTATTATTTTTTCTACTATGGCCGATATTCCTTTTATCGCTCTTAACTATGACCGAAAGGTGAAAAATTTTGTAGAAAGTTTGGGCCTATCTGAGTTGTTATTAGAATTGGATGATACTTCTTTAAAAAATTTTAAAGAAAAGGTAAAATATATTAAAGAAAATAATGATAGAATAAAAAAAATTTTATCAAAAAAGGTAAAAATTTTAGAAGAAAAAGCTTTCTCTAATAATGATTTGGTTTTTAAGTTTTTAAAAGCCTGAACAAATCTGACCAGAGAGGTTACTATTTAATATGATTCGGATGTTTCATGTCTATAAATCTTATCCCAATAAAATACTGGCATTGCATGATATTAATGTCCATATAAGAAAGAGTGAATTTGTCTTTTTGGTGGGTCCTACCGGTGCGGGAAAAACCACTTTTTTAAGATTAATTTATCGCGGTACTGTTCCCACTAAAGGTCAGGTAATTGTTGATGGTATAAATATAGCTCGACTAAAACCAAAGTATATTCCTTATTTAAGACGTAATATAGGGATAGTCTTTCAGGATTTTAAATTGTTATATAGTAGAACAGTATATGAAAATATTTCCTTTGGTTTAAAAGCGATAGGGGCGACTAATTTTGAAATAAGGGAACAGGTTAAAAAGGTACTTAATTTGGTAGGTCTTGAACGTAAAAAGAACGTAAAACCCCACTTACTTTCAGGGGGGGAACAACAGAAACTATGTATTGCTCGGGCTATTGCCAATGAACCGTTAATATTGCTCACTGATGAACCTACTGGTAATTTAGACCCTGATACTTCCTGGGAGATTATGCAGCTCCTATTTCACATTAATATTCGGGGTACCACTGTTATAATGGCTTCCCATGATAAACTTATGGTGGATAAAGCTAAAAAACGAGTAATTAGGATTGAGCGGGGTCGGGTAATCGAAGATACACAAAGAGGGATTTATTAATATGATTTTTGAAAATGTGGGATTTTATTTTAAAGAGGCTTTACTTAGTTTTAGAAGAAGTGCTTTAATGAGTATAGCGGCAATAATAAGTACCACTACAATTTTAATTATTGTCGGGGTGTTTCTGTTAATTTCTATAAATTCCAGTCTTTTTCTAAAAAATTTAGAATCCCAATTAGAAATTATAGTATATTTAAAAGACGATATTTCTAAAACCGAGGTAAATGTTTTGAAAGATAGTATTGTTGGTATAAATGGAATAGAAGAAATAAAATTTGTATCCAAAGAGGAAGCCTACCAGCGTCTATTAAAAGATTTAGGAGATCAAAGAGATATATTTAATGCCATTGAAGTAAATCCACTTCCTGCTTCTTTTGAAATAAAGGTAAAAGATCCTAAGATAATTGAACAGATCGCTAACCAGGTAGAGAAATTAAAAAAAGTAGAAGAAGTTGAATATGGCCAGGGTATAGTAGAGAAATTGTTAAATTTTACTTATATATTCAGGAGAGCGGGAATTTTAATATTGGCGCTATTAGTCTTTGCCTCAATTTTAATTATATCGAATATAATTAAAATTACTGTATATGCCAGAAGAAACGAAATTGAGATAATGAGTTTGTCTGGAGCCACACATTGGTTTATTAAATGGCCTTTTGTAATTGAAGGCTTTTTACAGGGCTTTATCTCGGCTATTCTGGCGATATTAATTTTGTATAAATTTTATTTCTTTGCCATAAATAAAGTACATCAAGTTATTCCTTTTTTACCAGTAATTTGGGATAAAACGGAGCTATTGCCCATAGGTGCAGTAATTGTGGTATTGGGGAGTTTAGTAGGGATTTTGGGAAGTATGTTCTCAGTAGGGAAATATTTAAATGTATAAAAAAGTATTAATTTTTAAGAAAAACAAAAAAATATTTTCCAGGTTAATATTAATTTTAATCTTTATTTTACTCGCTGCCTTCTACGGTTATGGGAATAACGAGAATTATAATCAAAAGATAAAAGAGGAAAATGAGAGATTAAAAAAGATAGAGGAACAGATTGAAAGTGTTAAAAATGAGATTAACAATTTAGAAAAAAAGGAAAGTGGTTATTTAGAGACCCTCCATAAAATAGAAAAACTGTTACTGGAGACAGAAAAAGAGCTACAAACAATTGAGAGAGATTTAGAGCTTGCTCAAAAAGAGATAAAACAAGGCGAAGACGAATTTATTGTAGAAAAAGAAAAATTAAAGGAAAAGACCAGGGTCTTAGAAAATAAGTTGAGAGAAATATATAAGCACAATAGAGCTAACTACTTAGTACTTTTATTGAGTAGTGAAAATTTTTCTGATTTTATTGTTCGTTATAAGTATTTAAAAAATATTTTATCTCAGGATGCTAAGATCATCAGTGATATTCGACAGCAAATGAAAAGAATAGAAAATAAGAAATTAAACCTGGAAAATAGAGAAGAAATATTGAGCTTACTTAAGAAAGCGGTGGAGAAAGAGAAAGAAAATGTTGAATTTTCTATTAAAGCTAAAAAATCTATAATTAAAAAGATAAGTTCTCAAAAAACTGCTCATTCGAAATCCTTGGAAGAGTTAGAGCAATCTTCCTTAGAAATAAAGAATATAATAGAGAGAATTTATCAGAAACAGAAACAGAGAGAAACTCCCCAAAAAAGAGAAAGTCCAGGAATTACCCTAAAACCTAAGAAGGGGATTTTTGCCTTGCCAGTTCAGGGTAAATTAATTTCTAAATATGGAAGGCATAAAAATACTGATTTTAATACTTATACTTTTAATTCTGGGATTGATGTTAGTGCCCCCCTGGGAGAGGTAGTCCGTGCTGCCGGCTCAGGAGAGGTAATTTATACTGGAAGCATAAAGGGATATGGGCAGATAATAATTATTGATCATGGAGGTAGAACTACCACTCTATATGCCCATCTTTTCAAAATTTTAATAGATATTGGGGATAAAGTTAAAAAGGGTCAGATTATAGGTCAAGTGGGCGATAGTGGTGGCGTTCTTTCTCCCAGGTTACATTTTGAAGTTAGAGTAGAAGGCAAACCTACTGATCCTATGAATTGGTTATAAAAATAAACATTTTTAAGATTTGGCGGTGAATGAATTTGATAAAGAGAAGAAGAATAATTACTTTAATTACAATTTTAGTAGCGGTTTCTATAATCAGCAGTTTTCTATTTTATAATGCAGGGGCAACAAATAGCAAGTATACTAATGAAGGATTATTTAGCAGTTTAGAACCTTTCTTTGAAGCATTAAACCTGGTAAGAAGTGAATATGTAGAGAAGGATATAGATTTGGACAAAATAATCCAGGGGGCTATTAAAGGTATGCTTAAAACCCTTGATGACCCCTATACTCGTTTTATGGATCCCCAGGCCCTTAAAAGAGAACAGGAAGATATGTTTTTAGGTCATTTTGGCGGATTAGGGATAATAATCTCTATAAAGGATGATCAATTAACAATAATCTCTCCCATTGAGGATACGCCAGCTTATAGAGTAGGGATAAAGGCTGGAGATAAGATAGTAGAAATTGATGGAAAATCAACAGAAGGAATTGGGTTAGATGAAGCAGTTAATATTTTAAGGGGGGAGAAAGGGACCCAGGTTATCTTAGGAATTAAAAGAGAAAATGTAGAGGAAATTTTAGAGTTTACCATAATTCGAGATATCATTGAAGTTAAAGCTGTAAAGAAGAAGATAATAGGTGAGGATAATAATATTGGCTATATAAGGATTACCACTTTTAATGTGAATACCGAACCTGAATTAGAAGAAGTTTTAAATGAATTTAAAAAAGATAATAATATTCAGGGAATTATCCTCGATTTACGTAATAATCCGGGAGGACTGTTAGATACTGCAATTGAGGTAGCCAGTAAATTTGTAAAAGAAGGACCGGTTGTTCATGTCAAAGATAGAGATGGGATTCAGGTTACCGTACAATCCAGAGGGAATAAATACCCCCAATGGCCTTTGATTGTGTTGGTTAATGAGGGGAGTGCTAGTGCATCTGAAATTGTAGGAGGAGCAATTCAGGATTCTGGAAGGGGGAAATTGTTGGGACAGAAGACATTTGGCAAAGGAATGGTCCAACAAGTCTTCAATTTGTCTGATGGCTCAGGAATTGTCATTACTACTTCTGAATATTATACCCCCAATGAACGATCTATAAATAATATCGGAATTGAACCAGATATATTAGTAGAGTTAGTGGAAGATAGTGAAGAAGATGAACAATTAAATAAGGCTATAGAATTATTAGAAGAGCAATTAGTTGAAGTAAAAATATAACAGGTAACCTTTAACATAAGGCAATTTTAGAGTTTAGTATGTAGCGGATAATATATAGTTAGTTAGTTAATTAGTTATTTGGTTAGCTGGTTCAAGGATGAGCATATTGATAAATTAATATTAAACTAATTAACCAGCTAACTAGCTAACTAGCTAACCAAATTGAAAGGAATTTTTATTTTGAAACAAAATCGCAGGTTAATTATAAATATTATCACTTTATTAATTATTTTGATAGTAGGTTTAGGAATATCTAATCTGTTAACTAAATCTTTTAGACAAGAGAGTAGCCCTCCTAATACCCAAAATAATACCCCAACGACTACTAATGAAATAGAATTAGAAGTAGATGAACCTGAGGAAACCATTTATATCTATGATAGTGAGCAATATGTGGATACTATAGTTAATGATTTAGCCTCTTCAGAAGAAGAAATACATTTTTCTCCCAAAGTAGCCTTTATAATAGATGATTTGGGATATGAAACAGAAATTGCGAAAAAAGTGATGGAACTGGATTTTCCTATAACTTTATCCATATTACCTTTTCTTAAATATTCTGAATATATTGCTGAAGAAGGCAAAAAAAATAATCAAGAAATTATGTTGCATTTGCCTATGGAAGCTAATAATTCTTCTGCCGATCCCGGACCTGGCGCGATTAAATCATATATGTCAGGAGAAGAAATCAGACAGGCTGTCAGAGGGAGTATATTTGATTTCCCTTACATTATTGGGGTGAATAATCATATGGGTTCAAAGATTACGAAAGATAGAGAAATAATGAAGATAATATTAGAAGAAATTAGAAGATATAATTTATTTTTTATAGATAGTATAACCAGTCGGAATTCTATTGCTTACCAGGTTGCTCAAGAAATGGGAGTAAAGACTGCAGTAAGGACGGTCTTTTTAGATAACGAGAGTGATATGGAATATATTAAAGGACAGATGTTAGAAGTACAAGAGATTGCTTTAAGAGATGGAGAGGCAATTGCTATTGGTCATAGTCGTATAAACACTTTTTATGTTTTAAAAAGGATGATTCCTGAATTAATTAAAGCCGGCATAGAAATAGTTCCGGTTTCAGAATTAGTTAAATAAGCTTTAAATTGTGTTATCAATATTTTTATATTATAATAAAATGGTTTAAAAGTAATAAAGGTGAGACACCCGTCCTACAAGTTTAGAGAAGTATAGTATAGTAGAGATCTTGTTTTCTGCTAAATAACTATTAGCTCATATGCCCCCAGGTCTATATACTATCGACTATATACTAATAAGGGTGGAGAAGAAATGAAAAATAAGGAAATTCGACTTAGATTTGCTCCCAGTCCAACTGGTTATTTACATATAGGTGGGGCAAGAACCGCATTATTCAATTGGCTTTATGCCAGACACTATAAGGGAATTTTTGTTTTGCGTATTGAAGACACCGACCAAGTAAGGTCTACTGAAGAAGCAGTAAACGTAATATTAGAAGGTATGAAATGGTTGGGTTTAGATTGGGATGAAGGTCCAGACAAAAAAGGGGAATATGGTCCCTATTATCAGATGCAGCGATTGCCTCTTTATCAGGAATGTGCGGAAAAACTTTTAAAAGACAAAAAGGCGTACTACTGTTATTGTACCAGAGAAGAGCTGGCTGAAAGTAGAGAAAAACAGGCAAGAGAAGGCAAAAATCCTAAATATGATAGGCATTGTTTGAATCTTAGTGAAGAGGAAAAGAAAAGATATGAAGCAGAAGGTAGAAAACCGGTAATAAGGCTTAAAGTTCCTGCAAAAAAAATTGTATTTGATGATTTGTTGAGGGGCGAAGTAGCTTTTGACGGTGAGCTGTTAAGTGATTTTGTAATTATGAAATCAGATGGAATTCCTACTTATAACTATGCCGTAGTCATCGATGATGCCTTAATGAACATTACCCATGTAATGAGGGGAGATGACCATATTTCTAATACCCCTAAGCAGATATTAATATATGAAGCCTTAGGATTTTCCATTCCAAAATTTGCCCATATACCCATGATTATGGGGTCAGACCACACCAGGTTGAGTAAACGTCATGGGGCTGCCTCAGTTATGGAATATAAAAAGATGGGCTATATCCCGGAGGCTGTAGTAAATTATATTGCTCATTTAGGCTGGTCTTCTGGTGATGAAAGAGAGATATTCTCTAAAGATGAGTTAATTAAAGAATTTTCATTAGATAAAATTTCCAAACACGCTGCTGTTTTCAGTATGGATAAGCTCAACTGGTTTAATAGTGAGTATTTAAAAAGAATGTCAGTCGATACATTGACTGAAATGCTTATTCCCTACCTCAAAGAGGCTAATTATATTAAAGAAAAAGATCTTTCTGAGCCAAAACTTGAATGGTTGAAAGAAGTAATAAAATTGATGCAGGGAAGGTTTAAGAATTTCATTCAATTTATCGATTATGCGGATTATTTCTTTTTAGACAAAATAAATATTGAGCCCCAGGCCTTTCAAAGTGTATTGAAAAAAGAGGGGGTGGCAGATATTTTACAAGCTTTAAAGGAAAACCTTTCTAATCTTAAATGTTGGGATGAAGAAAGCATTGAAAATGCAGTGAGAGAAATCGCCTCTTCCTTACAAATAAAGGGTGGTCAAATTATCCATCCTACTCGCGTTGCGTTGAGCGGTAAAAAAATAGGTCCTGGTTTATTTGAACTGATGGTAGTCTTAGGCCAGAAAAGAACTATTAAACGTTTAGAAGAAGCAGTAAATAAAATAAGAAATGTGAAAAATAATTAATTATACTTTTCATATAGCAAGATATAGTATAAAATAAATTAGGTAGAATTATTGTAAAGTTGAGGGATCGTCTAGCGGTAGGACACCAGACTCTGGATCTGGGAGCGGTGGTTCGAGCCCACCTCCCTCAGCCTATAATTATTTATTCCCGTAAATTGTAATTATGGCGCAATCGAATAGTGGTTAATTCAGCTGGCTCTCAATCAGCAAACGGGGGTTCAATTCCCCCTTGCGCCACCAATTTTTTAAATAATAATATAATTTTAAGATGAGCAGGAATTCCCTGCTTTTTTTAGTAATTTTGCAAGAATTTGCAAAAGAGTACTAAGTAACTAAATTAATATTGATATTAGAGAATATAAAATATTATATTGATCAATAAAATTGATATGATAAAAGAGGAGTAAGAGTGAATAATAAAGAGATTTTTTTGACCAGAGAAGGGTTGAAAAATTTAAAAGAAGAGATAAAGCATTTAGAAGGAGTAAAAAGAAAAGAGATACAAGAAGATATTAGCCGGGCTTTAGAAAACGGAGATATAACTGAGAATGCAGAATACAATATAGCCTTGGAAGCTCAGCGTATGAACGAAATAAACATTGTTAGGTTGAAACAAAAGTTAAGTCGGACTAAGGTAGTAGAAGAAGATTGTTGTTCAGAGGGAATAGGTATTGGCACAACTTTAAAGCTGAAAAATTTAGGTTCTGGGGAAAAGGTAGAGTATATCTTTGTCCCGGATGATCAAATAGATTTCGCTCAGAATAAAATATCTATAAATTCTCCTCTGGGGCAGGCTTTTTTAAGTCACCAGGAAGGAGAAGAGGTGGAGATCGAAGTCCCTATTGGGATATTGAGATTCAAAATATTAAAAATATTGAAATGAAGACTAAAATTTTAAAAATAAATCCTAAGAAAATAAATTTAGCCAAGATTAAAATAGCTGCAGATGAAATAAAAAAAGGTAGCTTAGTAGCTTTTCCTACCGAGACAGTTTATGGTCTGGGAGCAGATGCCCTCAATGAGCAAGCAGTTGCTAAAATTTTTCAGGCCAAAGGACGACCATTTGATGACCCTTTAATTGTTCATATTGCAGATATAAAAGAATTGAATAGATTATCTAAGAAGATTCCCTCAGTAGCTATAAAATTAGCTAAAGCATTCTGGCCGGGTCCCCTCACTTTAGTCCTTAAAAAATCTGAATTAGTTTCAGATATTATTACTGCAGATCTTGATACAGTAGCCGTAAGAATGCCTGCTGATAATATTGCCTTGAGTCTAATTAGAGAAGCTCAAACCCCTATCGTTGCTCCCAGTGCCAATCTTTTTGGAAGGACAAGTCCTACCAATGCTCAACATGTAGCCGATGATTTAGACAGTAAAATAGAAATGATTATCGATGGGGGCAGGACAAAAGTAGGAGTAGAATCTACTGTTCTCGATATAACCGCTAAACCAGTCCAAGTGCTGCGAGCAGGGGGGATATCGGTAGAACAATTAGAGAAAGTCATTGGTCAAGTAAAAATAGGTGAGGAATTGGAAAGAGGTTTTCGCTCTCCGGGAATGTTAAACAGTCATTATTCTCCTCGAGCAAAATTAATTTTAGTGGAAGAGAAAAAGGGAACTCAGGTAAAAGAAATTCGTAGATTGGCTTCTGAATATAAGGCACAGGGATTTAAAGTGGGGATAATGGCTAAAGGAGAAAATCAAAGCAAATATAATGGATTTGAGGTTAAGGTTATAGGTAAGGGTACTGAATTAGAGACATGTGCGGCGAATCTCTTCGCTGTTTTAAGGAGTTTTGATAAAGAAGGATTTGAGATTATTATTGCTGAAGGATTAGAAGAGCAGGGCTTGGGCCTGGCTATAATGGAGCGATTAAGAAAAGCCGCTGCCCCTAAATAAATAGTTAGTGTAAACTTTAGTGGGGTAGTTAGAAGAATAAATATTAAAATTTGACAGAAATGAAAGGGTATGCTAATATTTTAAAAAATGTTAAGGAGTAAATAAGGTGGCTATAAAAAGAGATTGTACTAAATTAATAAATTCCTATAATTTTTATTACTACTATTATTCCACCGATGTTTATGCCTTAACATCTTAGAAGTTAAAAATAAGATATCATAGGCATAGACATCGGTTTTATGCCTGTGATATCTTTATATATTTACATATAAAGGTCATAGGTTTT
>DAOWEX010000017.1:0-8169 GCA_030638265.1 Atribacterota bacterium | reverse complement strand
TTAAGATTTGACCCTTTTTATTTCTTTTGCAAAAGAGATAGTGTAAAATTTTAAGTTGAATCTGTTAGTATTTTTTGATATTATTTAAACAATATATTCATTTAATTTAAATCTAGAAAAAAGAAATAAGGAACTGGGATGGACTTTAGAGAGATTGAGGATGTTCGTAAGTTTTGTCGAGAAACTGGATTTGTGTTTTCTACCCAGCATGATAGGGTCTTAGAAACAGCTTTAACCCCTGAAGTTATAGATGATATATTTAAATGGGTTACCCAATACACTAAAAGGCCTTTATTATATGAGATTGGCTGTTCTAGAGGTTACACTACTGCTCAAATAGTCCAGAGGCTAAGAGAAAAGGTAGTTAAAGATTACCGGTTAATTGCCTGTGACATTGATCCACGATCAGTGAGTTGGGCCAGCGAAAAATTTTCAGCTGATGAACGGATCACTGTAGAGTTAAGGAATGGTCTGGATTATTCGGAAATTGAAAGTGATTCAGTAGATGGCATTTTTTCGTTTAATGTCATGCTTCCATTCTTAGAGCATTGTCTCATAAATGGGAGAAGGTTGCACCGAGTTTTTCTTAATGAAAGTTCAAGAGTGTTAAAGGAAGGAAAACCACTTGTTTTAACTTGGTTATGGAAGCCGCTAATATTGATCAAAGATAAAAGGATGAGTGGAATTCCTTTCCAGTTAAAGTTATATAGACCTCATAAATCCATTGAACCATTTTTACAAATATTAAAGGAGGAGAAAAATGAAAGAAAAAGCAATTAACTTGAATAGTGAGAATTTTGAAGATGAAGTATTAAAGTCAGAACTTCCGGTGGTGGTAGATTTTTGGGCTCCTTGGTGCGCACCTTGCCAAATGGCTGCTCCAGTACTTGAAAAAATAAGTCAAGAATATAAAGGAAGGTTAAAGGTATGCAAGGTAAATGTTGATACCGAAAGGCAACTAGCTGGAGACTATAGGATTACGGGTATACCTACTTTGAATATTTATAAAGATAGAAAGGTAGTAGACCAGATTATTGGAGTTCTTCCAAATTACGAAGCTGACCTCAAGAGAAAAATAGAGCCACATTTAAAAAAAGAATAGGAGATACTTATGAATACTTACGATGTTATCATTATAGGAGGTGGAGCTGGGGGTATGACTGCAGGAATTTATACCTCCAGAGAAATGTTGAGTACCTTGCTAATAGAAAAAAAAATGGTTGGAGGATTAGCAGCAGAGACAGAGCTGATAGAAAATTATCCTGGTTTTCCAGAAGGTATAACTGGAATGGATTTAATGAACAAGATGAAAGATCAAGCCCAAAAATTTGGAGTAGAAATTATAGAACTTGAGGAGGTAGAATCAATAAAACCCACTATCGAAAACAAGATAATAGTTCGAACAGTGAAACATGAGTACCGAGCTTATAGTGTAATAGTAGCTTCAGGTACTGTTCCTAAATCCTTGAATGTTCCCGGAGAGAAGGAGTTTCGGGGTAAAGGCATCTCCTATTGTGCAACCTGCGATGGTCCACTCTACAGGGATAAAGAAGTTGCGGTAATAGGATGTGGTAATTCTGGATTACAAGAGGGAGAATCTCTCTTAAAGCATGCAAGAGGGGTCACCTTTGTAGAGTTTCTACCTTATATGACTGCTTCGAAAATACTGCAACAGAGAGTGAAAAAGAATAAAAAAACAACCTTTTTCTTAAATCATACTCTGGTTAGAATAGATGGAAACGAATTTGTTGAGTCCATTACGCTGAAAAATCGGGACGATGGTCAGAAAAAAAAGCTTAAAGTTTCAGGAGTTTTTCTGTATGTGGGCTTCTTACCAACTACTGATTTTCTGGAAGAGGCCGAAGTTGAGTTAGATAAGAAGGGATACATTAAAACCGATGATAAAATGGAGACATCTGTTCCTGGAATATATGCAGTAGGAGATATTCGTTCCAAGATAGTCCGCCAGATAGATATCGCCTGTGGAGAAGCTACTATTGCTGCTATTACTGCTTTTCATCGAATCCAAACCCTTGAAACAAGTTAAAAAAGGAGGATTCAATTCAATAGGGCCTGGAACCAACCTAGGTTCCAGGTCATTTTTCATTTTGTATGAAAGAAACAAACTATATTTTTTAGCAACAAAATGGTATGATATAATGCTATGAAAATTATTGAAGATAAAAAAACATCTTCTTTAACTGTGGTTATATTAGCGGGAGGGAAGAGTAGCAGAGTAGGTTTAAACAAAAGTAAAGGTCAAATGAAATTAACAGGAAGACCTTTAATAGATTGGGTTATCTCTAAGCTTACCTTTCTTGATAATTTAACAGAAGAAGATATTATCATAGTGGGCCCCAAAGAAAAATATCCTAATTTTAAGCGAGTAGTTCAAGATATTTTTCCTCAAAGAGGTCCTTTAGGAGGAATATTCTCTGGATTAAAGGCTTCTAACTCCCAGTACAATTTGTTATTGGGTTGTGATATGCCTTTTATAAAGGTAAAATTACTCCAATATATGATAGAAAATATAAATTCTTATGATATTATTATTCCTTGCTATGGTAAGGGATTGATTGAACCGTTGTGCGCAATTTACAGTAAGAGTTGTTTAAAGGTTATAGAGAGAAATATAAGAGCTGGAGTACTTTCGGTTAGAAAAATCTTTCCCTATTTAAAGATCAGGTTTATTAAGGAGGAAGAGATAAAAAAATTTGATGCGGAGCTTTACTCTTTTTTTAATATTAACTTAAAACACGATTTTGTCAAGGCAGAGGAATTAATAAAAAAGAAGGGGATGGAATAATTGTCTAACGAAGCGAAAGGGGTAAAGGTAAATTTAACTCGAATTAAAGGAAATAAGAAAGAAGAAGTTTTAGATTTAGTAGCAAGGGAAACAACTTTTACTATCTTATTAAATAAAAAGAAGTTAGTTACATTAAATTGTACACCCGAAAAATATAAGTATTTAGGGCTAGGTTTTCTCTATACTTCGGGTGTTTTACAAAGAAAAGAAGATATTATATCTTTAGATATAGACAGAGATCAAGGCTTAATGGATATAAGAATTGAAGGTATCTCTCCCTCTTCAGAAGATATTATTAGTAATAATATACTAATTGAAATTTATCAGCAACCAGAAAAACAGAGAAGTAAATTTTCATTTGTTGATAATTCTTTAAAAATTAAGGGTAACCTGGTTTATTCTCTTATTTCTGAAATGCAAAAAAGAGCTGATTTTTTTAAGTTGACTGGAGGAGTACATAGCTGTGCTTTGGCTGACAAAAATGGGTCTATAATATTATTTAGCGAGGATATCAGCCGTTATAATACTATCGACAAAATATTGGGGGAGGCTTTTGTAAATAACATTTCCACTAAAGATAAAATAATTTTAACCTCCTGTCGTGTATCTTCAGAAATTTTACGAAAGATTATTACTGGAAAAGTACCAGTGGTTATTTCTAGAGCTGCTTCTACAGACTGTGCTATTCAGTTAGCGCAAAGAGCAGGATTAACCTTGATAGGATTTGTCCGGGGAGATAAAATGAATATTTATACTCATCCCGAACGGATAGGATTTTAAATTTTACTTTTAATTTTAATAAGGAATAAAATAAATTATGTTGAAAGATGAGATAATTGTGGCCATTGATCCTGGGACAAGAAAGTGCGGCTATGCAGTGGTGGATTCTAATTTGAGCGTTTTACAAAGAGAAGTTATCCCAACAGATAATATTAGAAATAATATTGAAGATAGTTCTAAAATTTATAAGATAAATAAAATTATTTTAGGAGACGGTACTAATTATAAGCAGATAGAAAAAAAATTAAAAAACTATTTTCCTCGATTAAAAATTATCTTAATTGAGGAAGATTTCAGTACTTTGGAGGCAAGAAAAAAATACTTTGAAGCACATCCACCTCGAGGCATTTCTAAGCTTATCCCCCTATCTTTAAGAGTACCTCCTTGCCAATATGATGATTTTGTAGCAGTGTTGTTAGCAGAAAAGTATTTTAAAAATTGAAAATTGGAGGTAAATATATTGACTCGGATAAAGGTTTTTACTAATATTTTGAAAAAAAATGAAGATATCGCTCAGGAAAACAGAGAAATTTTTAACCAGAATGATGTATATACAATCAATTTAATGAGTTCTCCTGGTTCTGGAAAGACTAGTCTACTAGAGAGAACTATAGGGTCACTTAAAAATGAGTTGAAAATCGCGGTGGTGGAAGGTGATTTACAAACAAACAAAGATGCTCAGAGGATAGAAAAATATGGTATTCCCGTGGTACAAATAAATACCAAAGGGGCTTGTCACTTAGATGCCAAAATGGTAGATAAGGTTTTAGGTTTTTTTAATTTTCAGGAAATAAATCTTTTGGTGATAGAAAATGTAGGCAATCTGGTTTGCCCGGCAAGTTTTGATTTAGGAGAAGATGAAAGGGTGGTAATGGTTAGCATCCCTGAAGGAGATGATAAACCGATAAAATATCCGGTGATGTTTCGTAAGGCAAAAGTATTATTGGTAAATAAGATTGACTTATTACCCTATACAAATTTTAATATGTCTAAAATAAAAGAAGATGCACTAAATATAAATCCTAATTTGAAAATATTTGAAATTTCTTGTCAAACCGGAGAAGGTTTAGGGAGCTGGTTTGTTTGGTTAAAAGAGCAGGTAAAGAAAAAGAGATGAAAATTAGAGAGAGAATAATTATTAAAGGGATTGTTCAAGGGGTCGGATTTCGACCCTTTATTCATAAATTAGTAAAAGATTATAATCTATCAGGTTGTGTCCTCAATTCGAACCAGGGCGTGGAGATAGAGGTTGAAGGAAAAGAAGAAGAATTAAATAGTTTCGTTGGTGATATAAAAAAGAAACTCCCCCCTTTAGCCAGGATTGAAGAAATAGAGGTAGTTCAACTTCCTGTAATAGGTTATAAAGGATTTTCTATTAAGAAGAGCGTAGCCAAAGAAGAAAATAGTTTTGTATTGGTGTCACCAGATATAAGTATTTGCGAGGATTGTTTGCAAGAATTATTTGATCCCCAAAATAGACGTTACCATTATCCTTTTATAAATTGTACTAATTGTGGCCCCCGCTTTACAATTATAAAAGATATTCCCTATGACCGGGAAAAGACAACTATGAGTGTTTTTAAAATGTGTCCTCAATGCCAGAGCGAGTATGATAATCTGGAAGATAGAAGATACCATGCTCAACCCAATGCTTGTGCTAATTGCGGCCCAGAAGTATTTCTTTATCAACAAAAAAGAAAATTAGCAGTTGTTGATTCTATAGCTGAGGCAATAAGATTATTAAAAGATGGACAAATTGGAGCTATTAAGGGATTAGGAGGATTTCATTTAGCCTGTGATGCTACTAATAGTAAGGTAGTTTTGAGATTGCGGCATTTAAAAAATAGAGAAGCTAAACCCTTTGCCTTAATGTCTCTTAACATAGAAAAAATCAAACAATATTGTGAGATTGAAAAAGAGGAGAAAGAGTGGTTGGAAGATAGAGCTCGGCCGATAGTTCTCTTAAAAAAGAAAAAAAATAGTCTAATTTCTCCTTTTGTGGCTCCAAATAATAACCACTTAGGGGTGATGTTACCCTATACCCCTCTTCATTATCTTTTATTAAAAAATAATTTTTTAGCTTTGGTTATGACTAGCGGAAATTTTAGTGATGAACCAATAATTTGTAATAATCGAGAAGCGTTAGAAAAATTAGATAAGGTAGCTGATTTTTTTCTTTTATATAATCGGGATATATTTAATCGTTGTGACGATTCCGTATTAAAGATTATAAACAATCATAGTGTATTTTTCCGCAGGGCAAGGGGGTATGTCCCCCACCCCATAATCCTTGATTTTAAGTTAAAAGAGGTTTTGGCCTTAGGGGGAGAACTAAAAAATACCATCTGTTTTTCTAAAGGAAGATATGTTTTTCTAAGTCAATATTTAGGAGATTTAAAAAATATTGAAACTCTAAACACTTTTCAGGAATCTATAGATAATTTAGGAAAGATGTTTAAAATTAATCCTCAAATTATTACCTGTGATCTACACCCTGATTATCTTTCCACAAAATATGCTGCAGAAATAGGAGCTAAAAGGGGAATAAAAATAGTCAGAGTTCAACATCACTATGCCCATATAGTGAGTTGCATGGCGGAAAATAATATTAAAGACAAGGTTATTGGAATAGCCTATGATGGAACAGGTTATGGAGATGATGGCAATATTTGGGGGGGAGAATTTCTACTGTGTGATTTAAAAAAATATTCTCGAATAGGGCATCTAAAATATTACGCCTTGCCTGGAGGGGATAAAGCGGTTACACAACCCTGGAGAATGACTTATAGTTATTTATATTCTATTTATGGCAAAAAGGCCCGGGATTTTGAAATAGATTTTAACCAAAGATTGGATTATAATAAATTATCAATTATCGAGAAAATGATTGACCGAAAAATAAATTCCCCTCTTACCTCTAGCTGTGGACGTCTTTTTGATGCAGTGTCTTCATTGATAGGGTTAAGGGATGAGATAAGTTACGAAGGACAAGCGGCGATGGAAATGGAATCACTCTGTGCTTCTGAGATTGAAGAGGGATATGGATTTGATATTTATAAAGAAAATGGAGAATTTATTATTGACCCTGAGAGAATTTTTAAAGAAATAATCAGTGATCTTAAAAAAGGGATAAATAAAGAAATAATAGCTGCTAAGTTTCATAATACTGTAGCTGATTTCACTGTAAATTTATGTGGTGAAATAAGAAAAAATACTAACCTTAACAAAATTGCCCTAAGTGGCGGTGTATTTCAAAATTGCTATTTAACAGAAAGAATTATTTCTTTATTAGAGAAGGATGGTTTTCAAGTATATATCCAACGGAAAGTGCCTCCTAATGATGGAGGGATATCTTTGGGTCAAGCTGTAGTAGCGGGGAGTATGTAGTTAATTGGTTATATAGTCAGCTAGTTTGATATTATAATTCATCAACTAACTAACCAGCTAACTAAATAGAGGGGGAGAAAAAATGTGTTTAGCCATTCCAGGAAAAATAACAAAAATACTTGCTGATAATACTGCGGAAATACAAATTGGGGGAATTATTAAAAAGGCGAATTTAGACCTGATTCCCCAAGTAAAAATAGGAGACTATGTGCTTTTACATGCTGGTTTTGCCATCGAAGTTATTAAACAAGAGGAAGCTTTAAAGATATTCAGAGCCTGGGAGGGAATAATAGATTGAAATATATTGATGAATACCGGGATAAAGAAATAGCCCAGAGGATTCTCCAGGGAATTAAAAATATTTCCAAAAAGAAGGTCAATTTGATGGAAGTTTGTGGGACCCATACGGTGGCTATATTTAGAAATGGGATTAAGGAGATGCTACCTCCCAATATCAAACTTATCTCAGGGCCAGGATGTCCAGTGTGTGTTACTCCTATTCGAAATATTGATGAAATTATCGCCTTATCTCGAGATAATGATTTTATAATAACTACCTTTGGAGACATGATTAGAGTACCTGGTTCTACTGCTAATTTAGAAAAAGAAAAGGCCAATGGTGCTAATATAAGAATTGTATATTCTACTTTAGATGCCTTAGAAGTTGCCCGCAATAACTCCTCTAAAAAAGTTGTCTTTATGGGGGTAGGTTTTGAAACTACCTCTCCTACTATAGCTGGTGCCATATTAAAAGCAGAGAAAGAAAAAATTGATAATTTTTTTGTTTTAAGTGTGGCCAAAATCATTCCTCCAGCAATGCAAGCACTATTAGAAAGCGGAGAAGTAGATATTGATGGTTTTATTTGTCCCGGGCATGTGAGTGCTATTATCGGAAGTCGACCTTATGATTTTATTGCCTATCAATACGGTATTCCTTCGGTTGTTGGGGGATTTGAACCTTTAGATATTTTGCAGGCTATTTTTATGTTAATAAAGCAAATCGAAGGGGATAGAGCAGAGATAGAAATTCAGTATCAGAGGGTAGTCAAGCCAGAGGGTAATAAAATTGCTTTAGAGAAATTAAATAGGGTATTTAAAGTGGTTGATTCTGAATGGAGAGGGATTGGTAAAATTCCTCTAAGTGGTTTGGAAATAAGAGAAGAATATAAACAATTTAATGCTCGAAAATTTAATGT
>DAOWEX010000050.1:0-20129 GCA_030638265.1 Atribacterota bacterium | reverse complement strand
TTTACAATATAAGCCTTTATACTATTTTCGGCACAGAATTCTTTTAAGTATTGGGAGTATATCCCGGTTGGTTCAAAGATGATGGCTATCTCTGAAAGATTGTATTTCTTTTTCAGGTATTTTTTAAAAGAGTTTAATCCTTCTTTGTTGATAAATTTCAAATCTTTTTTACCATCAAATACCGATAGGTCTTTCTTTGATACATCAATTCCGATATAATACATAATGAAACCTCCTAATGGTTTTTAGGAGAGTTTGCATGGTCGCCCTTCTATAACTTTACCTTGTGGCAATGCAAGCTGAAATATTTTATATTTCGCTTCTGATACTGTCCAAGATTGTAGGAGGGCGGTCCATCTACAAAACGAGCTAATCATTAAAATACTGATTGCTCCAGGGGTTCGACGGCCTTAACCAACTACAAACTCTTCCAGTATCATATTAACATATTTAATAATCAAATAATAAGTTACTATTAATATACAAGGGGTTCGATTTATCGAACCCGCCAAATGAAATTAACCAAATAACTCGGGGCGGATGAATCCGCCCCCTACAAAACAAAATCATAAATTTTAGAGTGTAGATATCTCTACTGTTATACTCTACGCTAAACGCTAATATTAAAGGGGTTTTTTAATATAAATAATAATGGAAATAGTTAATGAGAATGAAGAAGGGATGGAATTAGAGGAGGAGGAAGAAGGCGAGAAGAGTCAACATTTTGGAGTAAAAATAACCAAAATATTAATTTATTATTTAATTATAGGGTTTATAGGTTGGAATTTTTTTAATTTTATGTTTAATTCAAAATATTGCAATATTGAAGAAGTTGTTATTAAAGGAAATGATTATCTGAACAAAGATGAAATATTTTCCAAATCTCAAATAAAATTAGGAGAAAATATCTTTAAGTTAGATTTAAAAAAACCTATAGACTCTTTAACACAAGAGCCCTGGGTAAAAGAATTAGAAATAAAACGAATAATACCTAACAAAATTATAATTTCCTTAAAAGAAAGAGAAGCAGCAGCAATTGTATATATTAGCGAAGAATATTTTATTTTAAGCAAAGAAGGAATGGTATTATCTAAGATTGATAAACCAGAAGGATTGAGTATACCTCTTATATCAGGATTAAAAGTTTCTGAAGTAAAAATTGGTGAGACTATAAAGGAACCTGAATTTAGAATAGCATTAGAAATTATTAATTCTGCAAATATAATATTACCCAGGGAATTTTATAAAGTTAAAATATTTGCTTTAGATGATTTTTTGCTTTTTAATATAGATGATACCTTAAAGGTTAGAGTAAATAAACCAGAGGAGATTATTAATAAGGGAGATTTACTAAGAGAAGCTTTGAGAAAAATTGATAAAGAGAAATTAGCAGTAGAATATATAGATATGCGTTTTAAAGATAGTGCAATAATAAAAGTCAAGAATTAGTATTTATCAGACAAAAATAATTACTTTATTTACTTTAATTAATTAGTGGTGTATGATATTAAAAGTATGAAGGAGGTTATAAATATGGGAAAAGATGAAATAATTGTCGGTTTAGATGTTGGCACAGTAAAAGTTTGTACAGTTATAGGCGAATTGGGCGAAGATGATCAAATAGAAATAATTGGAATAGGTACAGCCCCCTCCTTAGGAGTGAAAAAGGGAGTAATTATAGACTTAGATCAAGCTATTCAATCAGTAAAACAGTCTATTGAAAATTCTGAACGTATGGCAGGAACCCGCATTAATTCTACCCTTATTTCTATTACAGGAAGTCATATAGCATCAATAAACAGCAAGGGGGTTATCGCAATTTCTGGAGAATCTCCAGAAATTACAGAAAAAGATATCGAAAAGGTTATAGAAGCAGCTAAAGCGGGGATAGTTTCCCCCGAGAAAGAATTAATTCACACACTAAGTCGTGAATTTATAGTAGATGGACAAAGTGGAATAGTAGACCCCCTGGGAATGTCTGGCGCAAGATTAGAGTGCAAGGTCCATATTATAACTGGCTCAATTACTACTGTACAAAACCTAATCAAGTGTATAGAAGGAGCAGGGATAGACATTGAAGAAATTATATTTGGGACTTTAGCTTCCAGCAATGCAATTTTAAGTAATGCTGAAAAAGAGTTGGGCTCTATGTTAGTTGATATTGGTGCCGGAACGACTGAAATAGCAATTTTTATAGAAGGAGGATTGGCTTACTCTGCGGTTCTACCGGTAGGAGGCAATCAAATTACTAATGATTTAGCTATTGGGTTAAGAACTTCAATAGATGAAGCTGAGAAGATAAAAATTAATTATGGAAGTGCAGTTGAAAATATTGTTTCTCCCGAAAGAGTAGTAGAAATTTCCAGTATTAATGGAAAGGATAAACACACTGTTTCCAAGAAATATCTGGTAGAGATTATTGAACCTCGGGTTAGTGAGATATTTAGCTTAGTACGAGTTGAGCTTAAGAAGTCTGGTTATTATGATATGATTCCCGGAGGAGTAGTTATTACCGGAGGGAGTTCTTTATTGCCAGGTATTTCAGAAATTGCTGAACAGGTTCTAAATTTACCCTCTCGATTAGGGGGACCCCATTATGAGGGAGAATTAGCCGATATGGTGAATGACCCTTCTTATTCTGCAGTAATTGGATTGTTGAGTTATGCAACTGAAAAATATTCTATCGGAAAATCTTATAAAAGATCTAGAAGAAAAATAGGATTAGGGAATTTTTTTGGAAGAATAATTAGCTGGTTAAAAGATTTTTTTTAATTGGGTTTGTCATTTTCAAATAAATTATTATTTTATTATTTTGTGAGGAGGTTATAAGTTGTTTAGCCTTGACAATAAAGTAGGACAGTTTGTAGAGATAAAAGTTATTGGTGTTGGTGGAGGCGGTGGAAATGCGGTTAATCGAATGATTGAAGCGAAATTACAAGGGGTTAATTATATTTCCACCAATACTGATGCTCAGGTATTAACTTTTTCTAATGCAGAACAGAAAATACAAGTTGGTAGTAATATAACCAGGGGATTAGGTAGCGGATCAAGCCCGGAAATTGGTCGTCAAGCTGTAGAAGAAGATAAAGATAAAATATCAAAAGCCTTAGAAGGCGCAGAAATGGTATTTATCACAGCAGGCATGGGAGGCGGAACTGGAACTGGTGGAGCCCCAATTATCGCCCAATTATCTAAAGATTTAGGTGCATTAACAGTTGGAGTAGTGACAAAACCTTTTTCTTTTGAAGGTCACAGAAGAATGAGACAAGCTGAAGAAGGGATTAAATTATTAAAAGAATGTGTTGATACTTTAATTGTAATCCCCAATGATAGATTACTTCAAGTAGTTGATGAAAATACTTCTATATTGGATGCTTTTAAAATTGCAGATGAAGTTCTATTACATGGAATTCAGGGAATTACAGATATTGTAGTTGAACCCGGTTTAATAAATGTAGATTTTGCTGATGTAAAAATGATTATAGAAAATGCCGGTACAGCTATAATGGGAATGGGAAGAGCCAGTGGTGAAAACCGAGCTGTAAAAGCTGCACAGAGAGCTGTAAATAGCCCAATTTTAGAGACAAAGATCGAAGGAGCCAAAGGGATATTATTTAACATTAGCGGAAGCTCAAATTTAGCTTTATTTGAAGTTAATAAAGCTGCTGAAATAATTTCTAAAGCTGCTAATCCTGAAGCAAATATTATTTTTGGAGCAGTAATAAATAAAGAATTGAATGATGAAGTTAAGATTACAGTAATTGCTGCCGGATTCGAAACTATAGAGAAGAAAAGAGAAGTTCCTAAATTAGAGGAAATTAATCTAAGTGAAGAAAAGATAAGTTATAATGATTTAGAAATTCCCACTTTTTTAAGGGAGAAAAAATAAAATAGGATTTTACCTAAAATTAATAGTTAAGAATATATGTTAGATAAGCCCGTAACTAAAAATTACGGGTTTTTTATTTTTTTATAAATTTACAAAATTTATAGCAATATCCTTGACATCTCCATATTTAGTGTATTATTATAAATATAATCCTACATATAGGGGTATAAAATGAAATGTCCTTTTTGTAGTTATTATGATACCGGGGTAATTGAATCCAGACATATAGAGAATGAATTAGTAATTAGAAGAAGAAGAATTTGTAAAAAATGCAATAAAAGATTTACTACTTACGAGAGAATAGATTTAATTCCTTTGATGGTAATAAAGAAAGATGGTCGCAGGGAGCCTTTTTCCCGAGAAAAGATAACCAATGGTATTATTAAAGCCTGCGAAAAGAGACCGATTAGCATAGAAGCTATAAATAAATTAGTAAGTGATATAGAAGAAACGATAAAAACCGAAGGAGAAAATGAAGTAAAGAGCAGCGCAATTGGTGAATTGATTATCTCCAAATTACGTATCTTAGATGAGGTAGCTTACGTGAGATTTGCTTCTGTATATAGACAATTTAGAGATGTGAGTAGTTTTGTAAAAGAGATAAAGAAACTTAATCGATAAAATAATAATTTAGTTGTATTAATTTTATCACTATATATTCTATTGGGGGATTTAAAATGATAGAGTCGATTAGAAAAAGAGAAGGTCATTTAGTAAAATTCAACAGAAAGAAAATAGTTGAAGCAATATTTGCTGCTATGCAGGCAGCTGGAGAAGAAAGTCAGACCACCGCAGAAGAAATTACTGACCAGGTAATCATCAGGTTAGAAAAAATATTTAAAGAAAAAATTCCCCAGGTAGAAGAAGTCCAAGATATAGTAGAGGAGTCATTAATAAGAAAAAGCATGACAAAAGTGGCAAAGACCTATATTTTGTATCGAAATAAGAAAAGCAGAATTCGAAAACGATTAAAAGTTAGAAAAAAAGTAAACAATCATAAGAGTGTAACTGATCTATCGTTATTAGTTTCTACCACAACTTATGAGAGTATTTTCCCCTGGGATAGACAAAAAATTATTCAAGCTCTAGTCAAGGAAGCGGAAATACCCTTAGATGTTTCTATGAATATTGCTAAGGCAGTGGAAGAAAAAATATTTGATTTAGATTTAAAAGAGATATCTACCTCTTTGATTAGAGAATTAGTGGACAATGAACTGTTTACCAGAGGATATGAACAGAAATGGAGAAAACAGAAAATTATTGGAATACCCACCTATGACTTAAAACAGCTTTTTTTATCCAAAAGTAAAGAGAATAGTAATATAGGAACTAACAATCCAGAAGCAATAAATTTAACTATCGCTGAAAATACTATTAAACAATATATGTTGCAGGAGGTATTTTCTCGGGAAGTAGCTAACTCTCATTTAAAAGGTTGGATTCATATTCATGATTTAGGTTACCCCCGAATTTATTGTTCCGGTCACTCTCTCGAATATTTAAAAAAATATGGTCTTAAATTAGATAATTTAGATACCTCTTCATCCCCAGCAAGACATACCAGAACTTTAACCGGACATTTAAATACCTTTTTAGCTTCAATGCAAGCATATTATGCAGGTGCACTAGGTATCGGATATTTAAATATTATGTATGCCCCCTTTTTAGTAAATTCATCTTTCAAAGAGATAAAACAAGAAGCCCAATATTTAATTTTTAGCGGTTCGCAAAACGCCTTTTCAAGGGGAGGGCAAAGTCTTTTTCTTGATTTTAATGTTCATTTTAGTATCCCAGATTACCTTAAAAATGTGCCTGCAATTGGACCAGGTGGAGAATATACCGGAAAAAATTATGGAGAATACGAGAAAGAGGCTCAATTATTTTTAAGGGCTTTGATGGAAGTCTGGAGAGAGGGTGATTGCAATGGAAAAGTATTTGCTTTTCCCAAAATGGATTTACATATTGATAATAAATCTTTTCAGGATCCCGAACAGGAAAAATTATTAAAATATGCCTGCCAGATAGCTTCGGAAAATGGATCACCTTATTTTATTTTTGATAGAGATGATATAAGTTTAGCGGCCTGTTGCCGTTTAAAAACAAGAATAACTGATAAAGAAATGATATATCATCCAGAAAAATTAAGATTCGCAGGAATGCAAAATGTTACCATCAATCTGCCTCAATGTGCTTACAGGGCTTTTACTAATGCAGGGGGTTCTGATGCTTCTTTTAAAGATAATGGTAAAATAAAGGGCATTGATTTATTTTTTGAAAAAGTTAACCAAGCTTTAAAGGTAGCTATTCAAGCCCATTTACAAAAGAAAAAATTCTTAAAAATGATGATGGAAAATTCAGATGGACCTTTATGGCAAATAGGTAAAATAGCTCAGGATGGTAGTCCCTATGTAGATTTAGATAAGGGAACATACTTAATAGGGTTGATTGGATTGAATGAAGCAGTTCAGTATATTACTGGTAGACAGTTACACGAAAGTGAAAATGCCTATAAGTTAGGATTAAAAATTGTATCTTTTATGAGTTTAAAATGTAGAGAATACAGTAAGAAGTATGATTTAAAATTATCTTTAGAGGAATCTCCAGCTGAAAGCGCTGCGGGAAGATTAGCTAAAATAGATTTACAGGAATTCCCGGATAGTAAAAAAGTAATAAAAGGAAATACTGAATTAGATGAAAGTTATTACACTAATAGTATTCATTTTGCCGCCTCTGCTCAGGTGGATTTAATTACTCGGATTGTCAAACAAAGCAAATTTCACCCCTTAATCAAGAGTGGGGCAATAATTCATGCCTTTGTGGGAGAAAGTCAACCCTCTGCTGAAAGCATCTATAATTTAGTTAAAAAGGTTTGGGAAAATACTCAATGTTCCCAGCTTACTATTTCTCCTGAATTTACGGTTTGTAATTTATGTAATAAAGTAAGTAGGGGATTGACAGAAAATTGTAATACCTGTGGAAGTGAAGATGTATATGGAGTTACCAGGATAGTTGGATATTATAGCAAAATAACTAATTGGAATAAAAATAAAATTGGAGAGTTACAGGATAGACATTCTGGAAATTATAAAATAAAAGTATAAAATTAAGTTTAAAAAAGAGTATAAAAAGAATGAAGATAAAAATATTCTGGCAAAAAAATTGTCCTAATTGTCCGAAAGCGAAAAATTTAGGAAAACAATTAGAAAAAGAGATTCCAGTCCAATATTTCGATGTAGATACGGTTGATGGTTTGGCGGAAGCAAGTTATTATAATATTCTGTCTACGCCTTCTATAGTAATTGTGGATAATGATGAGAATGAGATCAAAATATGGAGAGGCAAGACCCCTCATTTGGAAGAGATTAGAGAGGAAGCAGTAATTTGAAGATTGACATAAAGAAGATGATCGAAACCTCCTTAATCGATTGGGAGGGCAAAATTGTATCTACTTTATATGTATCTTCGTGTAATTTTCGATGCCCTTACTGCTACAATTGTGATCTGATTTTCCAGCCCAATAATTTCAAAAATATACCCTTCGAAGATATAAATAATTATCTCTTAGAGAGAAAAGATTTTATTGATGGCATATGTATGAGCGGTGGAGAGCCTACCTTATACCCTGATTTACCTTCATATTTTAAAAAAATCAAGGATAAAGGTTTTTTAATTAAGTTAGATACCAATGGTGCTAATCCAAAATTATTAGAAGACCTTTTAGGTTTGGGTTTAGTAGATTATATTGCTATGGATATCAAATCATCATTAGATTTTGATAAATATTCTAAGGCAGCTGGTATCAAAGACAAAATATTATTAGAGAGAGTAAAGGATAGTATTAAATTAGTCATGAACTCCAAAATTGACTATGAATTTCGTACTACTATCGTGCCTTTACTACATACAGAAGAAACTATTATGGAAATTGCTAAGCATATTTCGGGAGCAAAAAAGTATGTTTTACAGAATTTCTCTCCTTTAGAGAAGACCCTTGAGCCTTCTTTTCAAAAAATAATACCTTATTCTGCTGAAAAGATAAAAGAATTCTCAGAAAAAGCTAAAAAGTATGTCCCTAATTGTTATTGGAGATGAAAATACCAATTTACCAATAAGCCAATTCACCAATTCACTCATTGACCACTTAAATGATCGTTTGTAAAGAGTAAAAATAGTAGAGGCAGACCTTGTGTCTGCCCGTAAGGCTATATAGTTATTAAAAAATATTACCAAAAACAAAAAGAAGAGATAGCTTGAACCAAGATTTTGAATTAAAAGAACTTGGACAAATAAAATATTTTAAATGTAGAGAATTAGATAATACCAACTTAGTAGTAAATACTTTTACCACTCGATCAGGTGGAATAAGCAGGTCCCCCTGTGATAGCCTCAATGTATCTTATAATGTAGACGATAAAGACAGTTGTGTTATAGAAAATAGAAAAATAATTTTAGATATTTTGGGCATTAATTATCGATGCGTTGTATCTGCACAACAAGTGCATAAAGATAAAATAACTGTCGTAAGAAAAGAAGATAAAGGCAAGGGAGCTTTTAAATATTCTAACGGAATTGCGGAAAGCGATGCCTTAATTACTAATATCTCGGGCATTCCACTTTTGATGTGTTATGCTGATTGTGTACCTATTTTTATTTTAGATCCCATAAAAAAAGCTATTGCGTTAATTCATAGTGGAAGAAGAGGCACAGAATTGGAATTAACCTTAAAGACTTTGTTTAAGATGAAAAAAATCTTCGGGACAAATCCCCACTCTTGCTTAGCTGCCATTTTCCCCTCTATCGGTTCATGTTGTTATCATATTAGAAATCAAAATGAAATTAATAGTTGGTTAAGTAAATATAAATTTGACAGTAAAGTAGTTTTTAAAAAAAATAGCGGTGAATGGAGTCTTGATTTAAGAAGAGCAAATTATTTACAATTGATTAAAGGAGGAGTAGAAGAAAAGAATATTTTTGTTAATGAAATTTGCACAGCAGATCATCCTGAATTTTTCTTTTCTTATCGTAGAGATAAAGGGAATACTGGCCGTATGGCTGCCATCTTTATGTTAAATTAAATAAAATTTAGGGGTCAGGTCTCAACATTTGACATAACTTGCCCCTAAAAAATAGCCTGAAATGTTATGTCAAATGTTGAGACCTGACCCCTAATACTAATACTAATATAAGAGGGAGGAAGGTATGCGGATAAAAGAACATCCCATTCTGGAATTTTATCCGGGTAAAAAAATTAAATTTATCTTAGATGGAAAAGAGTTTGAAGGCTACAAAGGAGAACCTATTGCTGCTGCCATAGTTGCTGCTGGGATAAAAGTATTAAGCAGAAGCATTAAGTATCATCGACCAAGGGGATTTTTTTGTGCTATAGGGAAATGTTCATCTTGTTTGATGAAGGTAAATGGTATTCCTAATATAAGGACTTGTATAACTAAATTGGAAGAGGGAATGAAGATTGAAACCCAAAAGGGAAAAGGTGATTTCGATTGAAAAGGACTGATATAGCTATTATTGGAGGAGGTCCAGCTGGATTATCTGCGGCAATTTATGCTGCCTCTTTAGGTGCAAAAGTAACCCTTATCGATGATGGTTTAGAATTAGGTGGTCAATTAATAAAGCAAACTCATCAATTTTTTGGTTCCGAGAAACAGTTTGCAGGTATCAGAGGTATAGAGATTGCCAAAAAGATGATACAGGATATCAAAGAATATGAAAATGTTGAGGTAATCGCTAATGCTACAGTCACTGGCTATTATGAAGATGATGTTATTACCATTGTCCAGGGAGTTAATGGCGATATATTGAAAAAATTAAAGGCTGATAGAATTATTGTAGCTACCGGGGCATCAGAGAATATGCTGCCTTTTGTAAATAACGATTTGCCTGGAGTCTATGGAGCTGGGGCAGTGCAGACCTTAATGAATCTTTACGGGGTAGTCCCGGGTAATAATATTTTAATGGTAGGGGCAGGCAATATAGGCCTGATTGTAAGCTACCAGCTTTTGCAAGCCGGAATCCAGGTAGAGGCAATCGTGGAAGCCCTTCCCAAGATAGGTGGCTACTTAGTGCATGCCTCTAAGATTAGACGTTTGGGAGTACCTATCTATACTTCTCATTCTCTAAAAGAAGTGTATGGTACAGATTGTGTAGAAAAAGCGGTAATTTCTAAAATTAATCAAAATTTTGAATTTATACCGGGGACAGAAAAAGAACTTGAGGTTGATACCATCTGCCTGGCTGTAGGATTATCTCCACTCTCTGATCTGCTCTGGCAGGCGGATTGTCAGATGAAATATATTCCTGAGCTCTGCGGCTATGTGGCTTTAAGGGATGATAATATGAAATCAACTAAAGATAAAATTTATATTGCCGGAGATGTAGCCGGTATTGAAGAAGCCAGTAGTGCGATGTTGGAAGGTCAAATTGCCGGTTTAAATGCAGCAGTGAGTTTAGGGTATAAATGTGATAATTACAAAGAGCAAGATAAAAAATTAAAAGCAGAATTAAAAGAACTACGAGACAACCCTTTAAGTGAAGAAATAAAGATAGGTATAGAAAAAGCTCTGATAAAGGAGGGGAGGGATTAACCGTGTTAGAAAGAACTGGTATACCAACCGATGATGATTTAGAAAAAGTAATTCCGGATAAAAAAAGATTAGCCAAAGGACCGGTAGTCATAATAGAGTGTTTTCAGAAGATACCCTGTGACCCTTGTGCTATATCCTGCAAACTTGGAGCAATAAAACCCTTTAAAGACATAAACGATTTACCTCAGGTCGATTTTGATAAATGTACAGGCTGCGGGATCTGCATAAGTTCCTGCCCCGGTCTAGCCATATTCGTAATAGACGAGAATTATTCAGATGAAAAATCTTTAATCAAACTACCCCATGAAATGTTGCCTCTACCGGAAAAGGGAGAGGATGTTTATGCATTAGATAGAGATGGCAGCATACTCGGCAAAGCGAAAGTAGTAAGAGTCCTAAAGATTAAAAATAAGACTAACATAATTTCCCTTGAAGTTCCCAAAAGTACGGCTATGAAAGTAAGAAGTATAAAAGTGGAGGGCAGAAAGTAATGAAAGATGAAACCATAATTTGCCGATGTGAAGATGTTACCTGGGGAGAAATAAGGCAAGCTTTAGAGAAGGGATATACCACTCTCGATGAAATTAAAAGGGTTACAAGAGCTGGGATGGGAAGATGTCAGGGTAAGACTTGCCAAAAGATTATACTTGGGGAAATCGCCAAATTTTGCCATAAGAAGATAGAAGAAGTGTCTATATCTACCTTTAGGCCTCCCACTAAACCAGTGAAATTAGGAACTTTAGCAGGTGATGATGATGATTAAAAGAGCTGATATAGCTATAATTGGTGGAGGAATAATTGGCTGCAGTATTGCTTATAACTTAGCTAAAAAGGGATGCAAAAATGTAGTGTTATTTGAAAAAAATTCTTTAGCCAGTGGTTCTACAGGAAGAAGTGGAGCTGGAATTAGACAACAATTTGGTACTAAGATGAATTGTATCCTGGCACGAGAGAGTATTAAAATTTTTGAGAATTTAAGTCAAGAATTAGATTATGATATCGAACTGAATCAAGGCGGATATCTAATCCTTGCTTATACAGAAAAAGAAGTTAACCAGTTTAAGAAAAACGTTGCCTTACAGCAATCTTTAGATATTAACGCCAGATTCATAAATGTAGAAGAGGCAAAAGATATTGTCCCTCCTTTAAATACAGAAGGTATATTAGCTGCTACATTTTGTCCTACTGATGGCCATGCCGATCCTTTTAAAACAAATTTTGCTTATGCCGAAGCTGCTCAAAGGTTAGGGGCAAAGATATATACTTTTACAGAGGTAAATGAGATTGAAACAGAAAATAATAAGATAGTTGCAGTTAATACAGAAAAAGGGAAAGTATTAACTCCTATTGTAGTGAATGCAGCAGGTGGTTATTCAGGTGTAATTGGAAAAATGGTGGGGGTAGATTTACCAGTCTATTCACAGAGACATCAAATTTTAATTACTGAGCCCGTTGATCCTTTATTTAAACCGATGTTAATGTCTTTTTCTCGGAATTTTTATTGTCAACAGACTCCTTATGGGAGCATAATAATGGGTTTTGGTGATCCGAATGAGCCCAAGGGTGATGATGTAGGGTCGAGCTGGCAATTCGCTCGAGAAATGGCTCAAAAAATGACAATAGTTGTACCTCTATTAAAAGAAGTGAGCATGATTAGACAGTGGGCTGGCTTGTATAATGTGAGTCCTGATGCACAACCCATTTTAAGTGAACACCCTCAAGTTGGAGGTTTTTATATGGCGATAGGGTTTAGTGGACACGGATTTATGTTGGCTCCAGTAACCAGTAAATTAATGGCTGAGTTAATATTAGCAGGTAGGACTGCGCTTTCTATAGAAGATAAATTGGATATAGGAAGATTTGAACGTGGGGAATTAATTCTTGAACCTTCAGTAGTTTAAAGTGATAATATAAAGTAAATTAATTTAATAATTTTTACTTATAAAAAGAAGGATTTTTTAAGTTTTTGTAGAAGTATAAATTAATATAGCAAAGATATTTTTACAAATATTATTCTCAAGAGAAAGCTTTACACAAAATTATAAAAAATCACCAATTAAAACAGGTGAGTTTACAGAGGCTCGTTTAATAAAATACTATGATTTTGTAAAAGGCTATTCTACAGAAAAATAAGGAGGTGAGGTACTCTTTTAAATTTATTCTATAAAGAAATTAAGTATAGAATGTTTTGCTTGATTTTTAAGATTGAGTTGTTTTCTAATTTGTTTAAATAATTAAAGGAGGATTAAAAGTGAAAAGTATTAAGTATTTGTTAGTTATTAGTTTATTGGTGTTAGCTCTTGGTATATCTTCTTTGGGAGTAATGGCTGCCGATAAACCACCAGTAGTTATTGGTCTTCAAGGTCCAATAACTGGAGCTTGGGCTTATGAAGGAGAAATGGCTAAGCAATCTTGTGAAATAGCTGCTCAGTTAATTAATGAAAAAGGTGGTATTTTAGGAGGAAGAATGATTGAGATTAGAATTGCTGACGATGCTTGTGAACCTAAAGCAGGGGCCTTAGCAGCAATGAAATTAATTTCCCAGAAGGATGTAGTAGCTTCTGTTTCAACTTATGGTTCTTCTGTCTGTGAACCTGCTTCTAATCTTTACGAAAAATTCAAAAAAGTTAATATTGCTTATGGTGCAACTGCTGTTCGTTTAACAGAAAGGGGATTGAAATATTTTTTCCGTACCTGCGGTATTGATAGTGCTCAAGGGATCTTCTTTGCAGACTATGTTCCTCGAGTTTTTGGAGCAAAACGGATAGCTATTATGCACGATAATACTACTTTCGCCTTGGGAGTGGCTGAAGAAACCAAGAAGGCGTTACAACCAAAGATTGATGCTGGGGAAGTAGAGATAGTTTATTATGATGCTATTACTCCAGGTGAGAAGGATTTTTCTGTTCCTCTAACTAAATTACGTGAGACCAATCCAGATGTATTCTACTTTACCGGTTATTATCCTGAAGCAGCATTGATAGTTTCTCAAGCGTGGGATATAGGAATTGAATGTCCATTTGTAGGTGGAAATGCTGCTATTAATGATGAATTTGTCAAAATTGCTGGTATAGAAAAGGCAAAAGGATGTTTTATGACTCAGGAACCCATGCCTGCAGAACTTCCTTACCCAGAGTCTAAGACATTTTTAGATGCCTATAAAGCTAAATATGGAGAAATTCCTTCTAGTCCTTGGCCAGTATATGCCGCTGATGCTTTAAATATAATTGCATATGCTATTGATAAGACCGGTTCTACTGATTCCGATGTTTTAGCTGAATATCTTAGAAATGAAGTTAATGCTGTTCCAGGTGTTACTGGATCAATTGGTTTTACTGAAAAGGGAGATAGAGAAGGTGTGCCATATTTGATGTATGTAGTAAGTGAGGAAGGAACCTTTGATATTTACAATAAATAAAAAGGTAAGGAATAAAAGATGAGAATTTTTTTAGAGCAAATGATAAATGGACTAACTATCGGGTCATTTTATGCTCTTATTGCCTTAGGGTATTCTATGGTATATGGAGTAATGAAATTGATTAATTTTGCTCATGGAGATTTATTTGCCTTAGGTTCTTACCTTGGATTTAGCCTCCTCGTATGGGGAAGTGCCTATGTAACCTCTCATGTAGGTTTAGCAGGTGGTATGATTGCGGCTATGTTAATAGCCGCAATCGGCATAGGCATGGCTGGTATAATAGTTGAACGGATAGCTTATCGTCCGATTTATCCAGCAGGCAGGCTTCCAGCAGTTGTTTCTGCTCTGGGCGTTTCAATTTTTTTACAGAATGCTATTATGGTGGCCTGGGGACCCCGTTATCAAGCCTATCCTGTAAATGTTGTGCCTACTGTACGTTTTGAAATAGGTGGAATTCATATTACCCTTCTTCAGATAATTATTTTAATTCTATCTTTTATATTATTAGCTCTCTTATATTATATAATTCAGAAAACAACTTTTGGAGCGGCTATTAGAGCTTCAGCTTTGGATAGAGATACTGCTGCTTTAATGGGGATAAATATAAATACTGTAATATTTTTTATTTTTGCTTTAGGACCTGCTTTAGGCGGAACAGCTGGAGTAATGGTGGGGATGTATTATCGTCAAATCAGTTTTACTATGGGCTGGAACTATGGATTAAAGGCTTTTACTGCAACTATTTTAGGAGGTATTGGTAATATTCCAGGAGCAATGGTAGGAGGTATTCTTTTAGGAATTTTTGAAATGTTAGGATCTGCTTATATTTCTACGGCCTATAAGGATGTCTTTGTATTTTTAATCTTAATATTAGTCTTAATCTTTCGCCCCAGAGGTCTTTTGGGTGAAAAAGTAGCAGAGAAAGTATAGAGGGGTAAGATAAATGAAATTAAACCAAAATATTATTTTTAAAAATTGGCTTATTCTTATAGCGATAGTATTATTATCTGTGGCCCCTTTTATGATGAATAATTATTGGATTGATGTCTTTTTTTTCTTCGGAATTTATGCTCTTCTGGGTCTTAGTTTGAATATTGTTTTAGGGGAAGTGGGTTTATTTGATTTGGGGCATGTGGCTTTTATGGCTATTGGTGCTTATACTACAGCAATTCTTAATACAAAATTTGGTATTCCCATAATTATCTTATTACCAGTTAGTGCCCTGGCAGCAGCTGGTTTCGCTTGGTTAGTATGTTCCCCAATCATCCACTTACGAGGAGATTATCTTTGTATTGTTACTATTGGAATGGGAGAAATTGTCAGATTAACCCTTATTAATAATCCCTTTAGTATTACGGGAGGGCCAAATGGAGTTTTTGGTATAGATTTTTTATCTTTTGGAGGTCCTTTTGTAATTGATTCTTCTATTGAATATTACTTTGTAATTTGGATAATAGTAGGATTGACTATTTTCGCTCTTATAAATTTGCAACGTTCCCGCATAGGTAGAGCCTGGAATTGTATTCGAGAAGATGAAATAGCTGCTGAATCGAACGGAATTGATGTTAGGTACTATAAGTTATTAGCTTTTATTTTGGGTGCGGGTTTAGCTGGAGTAGCTGGTAATATATATGCTAGTAAATTAATGATAGTTTCTCCAGAGAGTTTTACTTTTATGGAATCTTGTATGCTCTTCTGTATTGTACTTATTGGAGGAATGGGCTCTATCCCCGGGGTATTAATAGGTGCTGCAGCCATTAGTCTTTTCCCAGAGGTGTTTCGTGCTTTTGCTCAGTACCGGATGTTAATATTTGGAGCAGCAATGGTAATTATGATGGTTTTTAGACCAGGAGGTATCTGGCCTAGAAAAAGAGGGGCAGTTGAGTTTAAGTCACTTTTATTGAAAGCAGGAAGAGACAATGTTTAAAGATAATAGTGTGAATATGGAAATGTCAGTTGACACTAATAAAATAAACGAAAATATTAATAGTGATAAGAAAAAAGCTTTAGAAACTCAAGAACTTACCAAAAGATTTGGTGGTTTAATTGCGGTTAACAATTTTGATCTTAAAGTAAATCAAGGAGAAATTAGTAGTTTAATAGGTCCTAATGGAGCAGGGAAAACCACCGTTTTCAATGTGGTTACTGGTATATATCAACCTGATGGTGGTAGGGTTATTTTTAAAGGAGAAGACCTTGCCGGAAATAAACCTCATCAGATTGTAGCTAAAGGAATTGCTCGGACTTTTCAAAATATACGTCTCTTTTCTAATATGACCTGTTTAGAAAATGTAATGTCTGGCCAGCACTGCCGTGGTTCAACTGGAGTATGGTCTTCTGTTTTTAAATCTTCTTATCAGAAAGGAGAAGAAAATAGAATTCGGGAAGAAGCGGAAAGGCATTTACATCAAGTAGGGTTATGGAAATTTCGAGATGAATTAGCAAAAAATATTGCTTATGGTAGTCAAAGAATGTTGGAAATTGCTCGAGCTTTAGCTTCTAATCCTGATTTACTTATTTTGGATGAACCAAGCAGTGGGTTAAATGATAAAGAGTCAGAAGATTTAATGAAATTTCTTAAAATTGTGTTAAAGGAAGATTTAACTATTTTGCTAATTGAACATGATATGAACGTAGTTATGGGTATTTCTGATTGGGTTACAGTAATGGATGAAGGAAAAAAGATAGCTGGAGGCCTTCCAGAAGATATTTATCATAATCCTTTGGTGATCGAAGCCTACTTAGGAAAAGAGGAAGGGGAGGAATTATAATAATATGACAGTCCTGTTAAAAGTTGAAGATTTACATATTTTTTATGGTTCGATTGAGGCACTTAAAGGAATTTCAGTTGAAGTTAATGAAGGCGAGATAGTTACTGTTTTAGGGGCAAATGGTGCTGGTAAAAGTACTCTTTTGAGAGCAATTTCTGGTTTGCTTCCTATTCATAGTGGAACTATTCAATTAAGAGGAGAAGGACTTAATAATGTTCAGGCTTATGAAATAGTTATCAAAGGAATTTCTCATGCCCCTGAGGGCCGAAGGGTTTTTTCTACTCTTACTGTTGAGGAAAATCTTAATTTAGGTGCTTATATTCGAAGAAAGGATATTAAAGCTGTAAGTGAAGCTAAAGAGAGAGTTTTTAGCTTATTCCCCATTCTTAAATCTCGACGTAGTCAATTATCTGGTACGCTATCTGGAGGAGAACAACAAATGTTAACAATGGGAAGAGGTTTAATGAGTACACCCCGAATTTTGCTGTTAGATGAACCTTCTTTGGGGTTAGCCCCTCTTTTAGTAAAACAAATTTTCCAAATTATTCGTGAAATTAACGATCAGGGGATATCTATATTATTGGTAGAGCAGAATGCCCGCAAGGCATTAAGCATTGCTGATAGAGGATATGTTTTAGAAACCGGAAATATTACTATTAGCGGCTTAGCTTCTGATTTAAAGAACAATCAAAAAGTGCAGGAGGCCTACTTGGGAGGAGCTGCCCTTAAAAAGAGAAAATAAAGGCTTATTTTTTGATATAAAGACCGAAAACGTCAAAAAATAATTTGGTAAATTTAAAAAAATCATAGAATTATCTTGAAGTATACAATAAATTAATTTTTAAATTGAGATAAATATATGATTTTTTTATTTTTAAAACTAATTTTATTGATAAATATTTAAGAATATTCAATTTTATAGGTTATAATATTTTTAAATTGTAAATCTTAGCCTAAATAATGAAATCATTGAAAAGTTGCATTATTTCTGTTATATTAAGCTTAAGCTAAATATAGTATCTCGTGAATCGTATCTCGTTTGAATAACTGGAATTTTTCTCTTACGAGATACAAGATACGAGATACGACTATAATGCAAAGGATAAAATAAATTATGATTAGAAAAGAGAATATAAAAGAGAAAAAAGCATATTTTGATAACGAACTTACAGATTTAAAGGAAAGTCTGTTAAAGATGGCAAATTTAGTTGAAGAAGCAATTAATATGTCTATAAAGTCTTTAGTTGAGCAGGATTTAGATTTAGCGGCAAAGGTAATTGAAAATGATGATAAGATTGATCAGATTGAATTAGACATAGAGGAACAGTGTTTGCAGATGATCGCACTACGTCATCCTATTGCAAAAAATTTGAGAATTATTGGGTGCGGATTAAAGACCATTTCCGATTTAGAAAGAGTAGCAGATCATGCCGTAAATATAGCTAAAGCCAGCCAATATCTATCTACCAAATCTATGGTAAAACCCTTAATAGATATCCCTCGCATGGCTGAGATTGCTCAAAATATGCTGAAAGATAGCCTAAATGCTTATTTTAAAGGAGATGTAGAGTTAGCCAAGGAAGTATGGTTAAGAGACAGAACGGTTGATGATTTGGATAAACAGATATTTCGAGAACTCTTAACTTTTATGATGGAAGATCCTCGTACCATTAGCAGGGCGATTCATTTGATTTTTGTTTCTAATAATATTGAACGGATTGCCGACCATGCTACAAATTTAGCAGAAAGAGTAGTGTATATAGTTAACGGAGAAAGAATAAATAATGAGTATTTTAAAAATAATTAAATATTAATAAGGTGTTATTTATGGGGTAGTTAAAACTAATTTAGAAAAAATAAATAAGAAAATTATAGAAACATCTTTAAAGTCAAACAGAAATCCTCAGGAAATAAAATTAATTGCCGTAACTAAAACTGCAAATATAGAACAGATAAGAGAAGCAATAAGTGCAGGCGTAAAAATAATTGGTGAAAATAAAGTGCAGGAAGCTAAAGAAAAATATCAAATTTTGACCGGCGGCATAGAGTGGCATTTAGTAGGACACCTACAAACTAATAAGGTAAAATACGCTATAGAAATATTTGATTTTATTCATTCTGTAGATAGTATAAAATTAGCCAAAGAAATAGATAGACGATCTCTACAATTTGGGAAGATAACGAACGTTTTAGTTGAGGTGAATGTTTCTGGGGAAGAAACTAAATATGGAGTCAAGCCTGAAGAAGTAGAAACCTTTCTAAAAGAAATTTCTGAAATTTCCAGAATAAGAGTCAGGGGTTTAATGACCATTGCACCTATTGTAAAATATAAAGAAGAAACTCGATCTTATTTTAAAAAACTTAGAGAGTTAAGTGAAAAAATAAGCAATAAAAATATAAAAAATGTAAAGATGGATTATCTTTCTATGGGAATGACCGATGATTTTGAGGTTGCCATTGAGGAAGGTGCTAATATGATTAGAATAGGTAGGGGAATTTTTGGATTTTAGCCTAATGTTTAATTTTAGCTTATACGAAATAAAACTTTTAAATCGATAAAAGAAAGGAATATCTTTTTATGTTTTTACTAATTCAGATAATTAATACCACTTTTAGAATTTATAGTTATTTAATTTTGGCAAGGATATTTTTAACCTGGATACCTGTAGACCACTATAATCCTGTAGTGCAATTTATTTATAAAATTACAGAACCCATTTTAGCTCCTTTTAGAATTATACTACCTTTAGGAAATGTGGGGTTAGACCTTTCGCCTATAATTGTCTTTTTTTTGTTAAATTTACTCCGGGGGACAATAATTAATATACTTATTAGAATAGCTCTTTAATAAGAAAGTATATATAAGAATATATAAAGATATAAAAGATTAAATAAATTGAATTATTAAAAGAGGGGGTAAGGTTGATGAGAATTACACCAATGGATATTGAACAGCAAGAGTTTAGCAGATCATTTAGAGGTTATAACGAGGAAGAAGTAGATGATTTTTTGGATAAGATTGTGAAAGACTATGAAGGTTTGATAAATGAAAATATCAAGCTTAACGAAGAAATTGAAAAGATGAAAGAAAGATTGAAAGAATTTAGCGAGATTGAAGAAAACTTGAGAAGTGCTTTATTAAATGCCCAAAAAGCAGCAGAAGAAATGAAAGGCAGGGTAGAGAATGAGGCAAAAATAATTATAGAAAAAGCAGAGATGGAAGCTGAGAAGGTAAAACAACGGGTCTTTCAAAGAGAAGACGAGATGAAAAACGAAATTGATAATCTACGAAGATATAAATTTATTTTCAAAGAAAAATTTAAGTCAATGTTGAATTTATACTTAAAAATGATTGAAAATGAGGAATTTGAGGAAGAAGGAAATTACGAGATTAAAGGTGAAGAAGTTTCTAAAGCGAAAACAGTGGATAAAGTTTCTAAAGCGAAAAC
>DAOWEX010000070.1:0-3747 GCA_030638265.1 Atribacterota bacterium | reverse complement strand
TTAAGATTCCTCCGGGACAATTCATCGGTTTAATAGCATAATCTTCCTCATCTATCTTGGTAAAATACATATTTTCCTTATAATGATCCCAATGCCCGGATTTTACCCATAATGATTTATTTAAGATAATCGGTGTTTTAACTTCTGTATAACCACTCTTACAATGTTCTTCCTTCCAGTAATCCTCCAGGATATTTCTTAACACCATTCCTTTTGGATGAAAGAAAGGAAAGCCAACTCCCTCGTCATGAAAGCTGAATAATTCTAAATCTTTCCCTAATTTTCGATGATCTCTCTTTTTTGCTTCCTCAAGTAATTTCAAATAATTATCCAGTTCAGATTTTTTATCAAAAGAAATTCCATAAATTCGCTGTAACATTTTGTTTTTTTCATTCCCTCTCCAATATGCTCCAGCAATACTCAAAAGTTTGAAGGCTTTTATCTTCCCGGTAGAAGAAACGTGTGGTCCTCTACACAGATCAATAAAATCTCCTTGTTGATATAAAGTAACCATATCATCCTGAATATCTTCTAAAAGTTCCAGTTTATATTTTTCTTTCTTCTTCTTAAAAATTTGATTAGCTTCTTCTTTATTCACCTCTATCCTTTTAAATGGTAGATCTTTCTCAATTATCTCTTTCATCTTTTTCTCAATAACTACCATATCTTCGGGAGTAAATGAACGATCTATATCAAAATCATAATAAAAACCATCTTTAATAGCTGGTCCGATGGCAAATTTTGCTTCAGGAAATAATTCCTGTACTGCCTGAGCCATAATATGAGAGCTACTATGATGATAAATTTCTTTTCCCTTAGGCGAAGAAAAAGTTAGTATTTCAATATGATCGTTATTCTCAAGAGTATGGTTTAAATCCCTTTTTACTCCATTTACTATTCCAGCAATAGCCTCTTTACCCAATCTTTGATTTATTTTAAGGGCAGCATCATATAAAGTAGCACCTTTATTCAATTCTATTTTTGAACCATCTAATAAAATAACTTTAATACCTGACATAATATTAACCTCCTTTATTTAAATAAAAAACTTCTCGTCCCAAAACAGAAAAGGACGAGAAGTTTAACAGAACTATCTCGCGGTTCCACCTTTTTTAGTTAAAATTAAAATATTAAATATTTAGTTCTAACTCACTTAAAAAATATGTTAACGGATATAACCCACCTAATCTTACTCATCTTTTTTAAAATTTTAAGTTAGGATTTATTGCAGGAGGGTATTTGGTTAATTCATTTATATAGATACTCACAGCTTTAATATCTATTCTCTTTAATAAAAGACTAAACCTACTGTTTCCTACAATTATTTTAATAACTTTATTCTTTTTTAAAATGGTGGGCGGTACTGGACTCGAACCAGTGACCTCTTGCGCGTCAAGCAAGCATTCTTCCTCTGAACTAACCGCCCATTACCTGGCACCTGGTTTCTTTATCAAAATTCAAACCTAAATGGAGGCGGCACTCGGATTCGAACCGAGGATGAAGGATTTGCAGTCCTCTGCCTTCCCACTTGGCGATGCCGCCTCATTTAATTTTTATAAAGATGGAGCGGAAAACGGGATTTGAACCCGCGACCCTCGCCTTGGCAAGGCGATGCTCTACCACTGAGCTATTTCCGCAAAAAAACTTGGTGCCGAGACCCAGAATCGAACTGGGCACACGTGGATTTTCAGTCCACTGCTCTACCAACTGAGCTATCTCGGCATTTAGGAATCGCCTTACAAACTTTATTTAATAGAGATGGCGGGGTCGACGAGATTTGAACTCGCGATCTCCTGCGTGACAGGCAGGCGTGTTAAACCGGGCTACACTACGACCCCTTTATAGTTTTATCAAAAATTGGTAGGCGGAACAGGGCTTGAACCTGTGACCCCTGGCTTGTAAAGCCAGTGCTCTCCCAACTGAGCTACCCGCCCACTTATCCTTACCTTTACTTCGTAAGTGATATTATAACATCTCTATTTTTCTTTGTCTATAAACATTTTAGCATAATATTTCTAAATTTTGCAAAAATATTTGTCAATTAATTTGTTTATATTTTTTATCTAAAACGGAATATCATCTTCTGATACTTTAGTATCTTCTACTTTAGTATCTTCACTTACTACTTCCTCAGAAACATCCTCTTCGCTCTCTGCGGGGTAATCTTCTTTAGCAATATCAGTATCTTTTATTAAATCTAAAAATTGTACAGTCCTGGCGTTAATTTCATAAGAAACTCTTTTGTTTCCATCCTTATCCTGCCAATTATTAGACCTTAATTCGCCATTTATAGCTACCCTTCTGCCTTTTTTTAAAAACTGTGAAACATTTTCTGCCTGCTTACCCCAGGTTGTCACATTTATAAAGAGAACGTCTTCTATGTTATTTCCTTCTTGATTTCTATAAGTTCTGTTTATAGCAATACCAAATTTACATACCCCTTTCCCGGCAGGTGTATACCTCAATTCCGGGTCTCTTGTTAATCTGCCAATACCAGTAAAACTATTTAAGTCACCAAAAGTAGCCATAATGTTTTCTCCTTTTTTATTTAAAATTTTTTTGTATACCATATAGCTTTTTGTGTATGTGTTGGATTTATTCGACCCGAATTGTTTTGGTAATTTTTCTAACGGGTTCGATGAATCGAACCCCTACCCTACGTAATATTCGTGACAAAAGACTCACTCGTCCCTTGCAACGATCATAGTCGAAACCTATCCGCTACACGCTAAATGCTATCCGCTATTTTGCTTATTATTTTATCACAATATTTATCAGTTTCCCAGAAACAGTTATAATTTTTACAATCTTTTTGCCTTCAATTTTTTCTTTAATTTTAGGCAGGGAGAGTGCTTCATTTTTTATTCTCTCATCATCATAAGATGCAGGTACCAATAGCCTTCCCCTCAATTTTCCATTCACCTGGACTACGATTAGCTTTTCCTCTTCTTCTAATAACTTAACATCATATTTAGGCCAGGGTTGTAAGTAGACAATTTCTCCATGCCCCATTTCCTGCCATAGTTCTTCAGAAAGATAAGGAGTAATTGGAGATAGCAGTCTTACTATCATTTCTAAAGCCTCTCTTAAAACCAAAATATCCCCTTCTTCACGGTGTTTTTCTTCTAACTTAAACTTATACACTTCATTTACTAACTCCATAACCGCACTAATAGCAGTATTAAAATGAAATCTCTGCTCAATATCTTCAGTTACTTTTTTAATAGTCAGATGTGTCTTTTGTCTTAATTTTTTAGCCTTATCACTTATCTTTTCAAAAGAAATTTCTTCTTTTCCTTTTAATTTTCCTAAGTAATCTAAATTATTGTAAATTAATCGCCAAACTCGATTTAAAAATCTGAATGCACCTTCCATCCCTTTATCAGTCCACTCCATATCCACTTCTGGTGGACTGGCAAATAGAATCATTGCCCTGGTAGCATCTACCCCGTATTTAGAAATTATTTCACCGGGAGTAACCACATTGCCTTTTGATTTAGACATCGCTGCCCCATCTTTACAGACCATTCCCTGGGTGAAAAGTCTCTTGAATGGCTCTTTAAAATTAACAAAACTCATATCGTAAAGGGCTTTAATAAAAAATCGAGAATATAAAAGATGTAATATAGCATGTTCTACTCCACCAATATATTGGTCTACTGGCATCCAATACCTTAATTCCTCAGTATCAAAAGGAGCTGTGTCAATTTGAGGAGAACAATATCTAAGGTAATACCAGGAAGAACA
>DAOWEX010000041.1:0-7246 GCA_030638265.1 Atribacterota bacterium | reverse complement strand
TTCAAATTTACTTTTAAAGGCACAGAAAGTTCCAAACTGTTTTCCATAATATCTTTTACAATTGACTTTGCTTCTTTAAGTTCATTTTTATAAATTTCAAAGATTAATTCATCATGGATTTGAAGTAATAATTTACTTTTGAATTTTTTCTTTTTAAAAGATTCACTAATTTTAATCATAGCCAATTTTATCAAATCTGCTGCACTACCCTGAATGGGAGCATTAATGGCAATCCGTTCATTAAATTCCCGAATATTTTTATCCAGACTGTTTATACCATCTAAATATCTTCGTCGATTTAATAGGGTAACCACATAACCTTTTTTTCTGGCTTCTTCTTTCTCTTTTTCAATATACCTTTTTACACCTTGATATCTTTGGAAATAATTGTGAATATATTTTTCCGCCTCTTCTCTCCCTATCCTCAGATTCCGGGCTAACCCATAACTACTCATTCCATAAATAATACCAAAATTTATCATCTTAGCCATCCTTCTCATCTGCCCACTAATTAAATCCTGGTCAAGGTCAAATATATCAGCAGCTGTATGAGTATGAATATCCTCATCATTTTTAAAAGCAGTTATTAAACTCTCATCTCCAGAGAGATGAGCCAAAATACATAATTCAATTTGAGAATAATCTGCAGTTAACAATATAAACCCTTCCTCGGGAATAAAAGCCCTCCTTATTTCTCTACCTATTTCAGTTCTAATGGGGATATTCTGTAGATTTGGTTCACTACTGCTTAATCTTCCAGTAGAAGTGATTGTTTGATGAAAAGAAGTGTGTATCCTTTTCGTATTACCATTTACTAAAAGGGGCAATTTTTCTATATAAGTATTTTTTAGCTTACATAGTTCTCTGTATTCTAAGATAAAAGATACTACTTTATGATGAGGAGACAAAGTGTTAAGCACATAAGCATTGGTAGAATAACCTGTTTTAGTCTTTTTAATTACTGGTAATTTTAATTTTTCAAAAAGTATATTACTCAACTGTTTAGGGGAATTAATATTAAATTCAGTTCCAGCTAAATTATAGATAGTTTCCTCTAATTCTTTAAGCCGAGAATCCACTTGCCGGGACATTTTCTTTAAAAAATCAACATTTATTTTGATGCCGTTAATTTCCATCTCTCCCAACACTTTTATTAAGGGCATTTCGATTTCTTTAAATAAAGAAATTAATTCTTTTTCCTTTAATTTTTCCTCCAAAATCTCTTTCAATTTCAGGATATTTTGAGCATTTTCACATGCATCTTCTATGCTCTTGATAGTATTTTCTTTATCTTCTTTATCTTCATTCTTTAAGTATTCCAAATATTCCCAGAATAAATTTTTTAAATTATATTCTTCTTTTGAGGGATTTAGCAAATAAGCAGCAATCATAGTATCAAAATTATCTCCCTTTATTTCTATTTGATATCTATTAAGTACTATAAAATTATATTTAAGGTTGTACCCAATTTTTATAATTTTTTCATTTTCATAAAATGGGCGTAATTGACTTAAAACCACATCTGCAGAAAGACACTCAGGTCTTTCCATTAAGTTTAAAGGGGAAAGCGGGATATAAAAGTTTCTATTATCTTTAAAGCTGAGGGCAATACCTAAAATTTCGGAAGAGATAGCATTGTCTGAAGAAGTTATCAAATTAAAGGAAAAATATTTATTTCCTTTAATTATATTGATTAACTCATATAATCTTTCCTTAGTGTCAATTAAATTGTATTTCACTTTTGTATTTTCCTGATTAATTTTAGGAGCAATCTTTTTAATTAAATTCTTAAATTCTAATCTTTTGAAAATTTCCCATAATTCTTTATAATTTGGTGACTTAATCTTCAAATCATTAAAATCATATATTATAGGGACATCCCTTACAATGATGGCTAACTTTTTACTCATTCGAATTTGGTTTTCATATTCTTTTATTTTTTCCCTTAAAGATTTTTTAGAAATTTTATCAACGTTTTTTAATAGATTTTCTAAATTGGCAAATTTTTTGATTAAAATTATAGCAGTTTTTTCTCCTATGCCGGGAACTCCAGGGATATTATCTGAAGGGTCCCCTTTTAAAGCTAATATATCCACTATTTTATCAGGGTCTACTCCATATTTATTTTTTATACTTTCTTCATCATAAATTTTGACTTCAGTTACTCCTTTGACAGTAGTCATTATCTTGGTGAATGGAGAAATTAGTTGAAAGGCATCTTTATCCCCCGTTACAATAAGTGTATTACAATTTCTTTTCTCTGCTTCCCTTGCTAAAGTGCCAATTATATCATCTGCTTCATAACCTTCTTTAGAACAAATAGAAATATTATAATTATTAATAATTTCTTTAATTAAGGGGATTTGATTTATTAATTCAATGGGCATCTTCTTGCGGTGGATTTTATATTCTTTGAATTCTTTATGTCGGAAAGTAGGTTTAGGCGTATCAAAGGCAATCATCATATAATCTGGTTTCTCTTCCTCTAATAACTTTATCAATATCATAGTAAATCCATAGACCGCATTAATAATTTGACCGTATGAAGTAGCCAATTGTGGTAAAGCATAAAAAGTACGATAAAGTATTCCTTGTCCATCAACTAAAATAAATTTTTTTTTATTATCCATAACCTCTCTTCTTTCTCTCGACTTTCTCTGACATTCCTCTGACTTCCTCTTGACAATAAATATTAGTTAACCTATAATTTTTAAACAAGAACTAATAAACGCCGAAGTGGCGAAATTGGTAGACGCACTGGACTCAAAATCCAGCGAGCCTTAAAGCTCGTGTCGGTTCGACTCCGACCTTCGGCACCACTATCTCGTATCGCGTATCGCGTATCGCATGGGGATTTTTTATACGCTATACGAGAGTTAGTCGATATCGTTTAATAAATTATTATCATAAAGTAGAGATTGATTAATCACATTAACTGCTTCTTTAGCTTCACAGTGAGGCACTAAAATTTCTACATTTCCATTTAATTCATCCTGGTCCATTTCTAACTGATTTAAAATAGTTACAATGTCTTTATCTTTTAAGACTTTTTCCAAGCTTTTGGCAAGTGAAATATCTTTTGCAATATAAATTACTTTCCACATTTTAAATAAAACCTCTAATGATAAATTTTTTTGTTATTTGATATTTTTTCTATCCATACTTTATCATTTCCTAAAATATTTCTTATTTTTTCAATTAATTTATCGTCAATATTTACAGAAAATTCTTTATCGATAATATGTAGTATTGTTTTTTTCTTTTCTTTAAAATGAATCATTATCTGGCTTTTTCCTGGATAAGTACAAAATATTTCTTTTAATCTTATTAAAAGATCAGGTTTATTTTTATAAGAATTAATCTCAAGATGAAGCTCTTCGAGAAGATTTTGATCTGTCTGCTTTTTTGTTTTTATCGTATATTCTTTATTTTCTAAACATTTATTTAAAAGCGATATTTTTTCTGCAATTAATTTTATTTTTCCTTCTGCCACATCTAAGCGTCCTTCTATTACCACAATTTCGTCTTTTTTTATCAGTTCTTTATATTCCTCATAAACTTTGGGAAAAGCTATTATCTCAACATTACCTTCTAAGTCTTCCAAGGTGATAAATGCCATAAGATTTCCATTTTTAGTGCTCTTTCTTTTAAAATTATTAATTACTCCAGCCAAAACTACTTTAGTTTTATCTGGGAGATTAACTAACCCAGCGGAAGTAGAGGTAATAATTTTCATTAATTTATCCTGATAATTATTCAAGGGATGATGCGAGATGTATAATCCTAACATCTCTTTCTCCATAGCTAAAAGTTCATTCTGTGAAAATTCTGGTATTTCTGGCAATTTTTGTTGGTAATTATCACCAATCTTTTCTTTGTGAACTTCTTCAAATAGATCAAAGATTGAAGTTTGACCATTCTTTTGAGCTTTTTGGTATTCTTGCCCACTCTTCATGAAATTATCTAAAATGTCTAATAATTGTGATCTCTTTGCCCCCAATGAATCAAATGCACCACACTTTATCAAACTTTCAATAACCCTCTTATTTGCTATTCTTAAATCCACTCTTTGACAAAAATCAAATAAGGAAGTAAAATTAGAATTCTTTTTTCGTTCTTTAATTATACTTTTTATGGCTTTTTCCCCAACATTTTTCACTGCAGCTAATCCAAAACGAATAGCCTTTTCTCCTACCACAGTAAAATTCACCAAGCTCTGATTTATATCAGGGGGCAATATGTCAATATTCATATTCCGACACTCTTTTATATATAAAGCTACTTTATCATTATTTCCCATTATACTGGTAAGCAGAGAGGCCATATATTCTACTGAATAATTAGCTTTTAAATAAGCTGTCTGATAGGAAATGAAGGCATAAGATACGCTATGAGATTTATTAAAACCATACCCCGCAAAATATGCAATTAAGTCAAATATTTCCGCAGCAGTACTTTTTCCGATACTGTTTTTTTGAGCACCCTTTATAAAAAGTTCTCGTTGTTTCTCCATCACTATTTTCTGTTTTTTTCCCATAGCTTTTCGCAGGATATCTGCTTGTCCTAAAGTAAAACCTGCTAACTCACTGGCTATCTTCATAACCTGTTCCTGATAAACAATTACTCCATAAGTTTCTTTTAATATAGGTTCTAATTGGGGATGAGGATATTTAATTTTTATAATTCCTTTCTTTCGGTTAATAAAATCTTCAATCATTCCACTCCCCAAAGGTCCAGGTCTATATAAAGCCAATAGTGCAGTAATATCTTCTATGTTTTCAGGTTTTAATCTTTTAACTAAATCCCTCATTCCTTCACTCTCTAATTGAAAAATACCAACACAGTTTCCCTTAGAAAGCATTTTATATACCTGATTATCATTTAAAGGAATCTGGTTTATATCAACCCCCTCTCCCCGTGTATGTTTTATAATTTCCAGGGTATTACTTATTACAGTTAAAGTACGTAAACCTAAAAAATCCATCTTTAATAAACCCAACTCTTCTAATTCCGCCATAGCATACTGGGTGCATATTTCGCCTTCAGCAGTATTTTGTAAAGGAACATAATCGGTTAAGGGTTTCCGAGAAAGTACTATACCCGCAGCATGGGTAGAGGCGTGTCGAGCTAAACCCTCTAAGGAAGAAGCTATCTCAATTAACTTTTTTATAGTCTCATCTTCTTTTATTAAATCTTTAAGTCGACTTTCCATCTTTAATGCCTTCTCAATGGTTATATTTGGTTCCCAGGGGATCATCTTAGCAATAGTATCTACTCGAGCATAGGGAATGCCTAAAGCCCTTCCTACATCTCTTACCGCAGCTCGAGCAGCCATAGTACCAAAAGTTATAATCTGAGCTACTTTTTCCTCTCCATATTTTTTAGAAACATATTCAATTACTTCTTCTCTACGCTCATAACAAAAATCAATATCGAAATCTGGCATGCTGATTCTTTCAGGATTTAAAAATCTTTCAAATAATAGTCCATAAGTTATAGGATCGACATTAGTAATCTTCAGACAATAAGCAACTAAACTCCCTGCCGCAGAACCTCGTCCGGGTCCAACCATTATTCCCTTTTCTTTAGCATACCTTACAAAATCCCAAACAATTAAGAAATAAGGATCAAATTCCATTTTTTCAATAACTGAAAGCTCGTACTCTAACCTCTCTTCTAGCTCTTTGGTAACATTAGCATATCTTTCTTTAAGTCCTTTATTACAAAGCTCTCTCAAATAACTACTTATATTATGTTCTGTAGGAACTTTAAATTCAGGTAACTGAGCTTGTCTAAAATTAATTTCCAAATTACATTTTTCGGCAATACGAATTGTATTTTCTATGGCTTGAGGTATTTCTGAGAAGTTTTTGTTCATCTCTTCAGGGGTATTAAAATAAAATTCATCAGTAGCAAATTTTAAACGTTTAGGGTCATCTAAATTAGTAGCAGTTTGGATACAAAGTAATATTTCATGAGCTCGGGCATCTTCTTTTTTGATATAATGAATATCACTACTCGCCACTACAGGAATAGAAAGTTCTTGACTTATTTTGATGAGATTCTCATTTACAACTTCCTGTTCAGGAATACCATTTTTTTGCAATTCTAAATAAAAATTATCTTCTCCAAAAATTTTAACAAAGCCAATTGCTGTTTCTTTTGCTTTATTTATATTGTTTTGCAAAATACTACGAGGAATTTCACCCTTTAAACATGCTGAAAGACCAATTAATCCGCTACTATACTCTCTTAATATTTCTTTATCAATTCTCGGCTTATAATAAAAACCTTCTAAATAAGATAAAGTAACTAATTTTATTAAATTTTTATAACCTTCATTATTTTTAACCAGTAAGATTAAATGATAGGGGGTTTCTTTCCTTTGTGAAGATTTATCAAATCTACTTTGGGGAGCAACATACATTTCACAGCCGATTATGGGTTTTACACCTTGTCGGATGGCTTCTTTGTAGAATTGGATCACTCCATACATAACTCCATGATCAGTAATGGCCAAGGCGGGCATTTTATGTTTTTTAGCTTGAGCTATCAATTTAGTTATCCGACAGGCTCCATCCAATAGGCTATATTCAGTATGAGTATGTAAATGGACAAAATTTGAGTGCCACATGCTAAGACAACCAACCTCCTAAGATCATATTTTGTACGCTCCACGCTATTTCGCTATTTAAAGAATACTTGCGCTAGTTCCCACCATTTTTTATCTACAGTTTTAAGTTTACTTACTGCCTTTTCTAAAGGCACTCCTATTACTTCATTGCCTTTAAGGGCAGACATATAACCAAACTTTCCTTGAGCAATCAAATCTACGGCAGTCACTCCACACCTAAGACCTAAAATACGGTCGAAAAGTGTAGGAGAACCCCCTCTTTGAATATGACCTATTACTGCATGGCGGGTTTCAATTCCAGTATTCTTTTTAATTAAATCAGCAAGGAGATTTCCCACTCCTCTATTGCGTAATATCATATGCCCAAATTGGTCTAAGCTTTCTTTCTCGACATCTATGCCAAGAAGTGTTACTCCTTCCGATATCACTACAGAAGCATATTTATTTCTTCTATAAACATCCTTTAAATGTTGATACATTTTCTTTATATCTGCTTTTTCTTCAGGAATAAGGGTCCAATCCGCACCAGAAGCCATACCGGTAAATAAAGCTACCCAACCGGCATGTCTTCCCATTACTTCTAAAACCATTATTCTGCGATGAGAGCGTCCA